>JBCDDO010000268.1:0-4706 GCA_039180245.1 Pseudomonadota bacterium
GCTCAGTGCGCGGCGCGAGGCCGCGATGGCCAGTGCGGCCAGCACCCCGAGTGCTGCCGCCTCGGTCGGGGTGGCAATGCCGGCATAGATCGAGCCCACCACCACGGTGAAGAGGGCCATGGGCGCTGCCAACGCGCGAAGGCCCCGCAGTCGCGCGGCCCAGCCCACCCGCTCGGCCCGGCCGGTCATTTCCGGGCGCATCACGCAGATCACCAGAACCGCGAGCGAAAAGAGCAGCGCCAGCATCACGCCCGGGATCAATGCCGCGAGGTAAAGCTGGGTAATCGACACCTCGGCCAGCACGCCATAGAGGATCATGTTGATCGAGGGCGGGATCAGAATGCCCAGGGTGCCGCCCGCCGCGATCGAGCCCAGGTAGAGCGACGGCCGATAGCCCAGCCGCGTCATGTTCGGGACCGCCACGGTTCCAATGGTTGCAGCCGTGGCGACCGAGGAGCCTGAGGTTGCCGAAAAGAGCGTGCAGGCGGCGATGTTGCTGTGCATCAACCCGCCGGGGATGCGGTTCACCCAGCCATCGAGCGCCTCATACATCTCGCGCGCCACGCCCGCGCGCAGCAGGATCTCGCCCATCAAGATGAACATCGGCACCGCGACCAGCACGAATTCGGTGGAGGCCGACCAGAGGATCTCGCCCGAAGCCGGGATCAGCGGGAAGAAGGAATAGCTCTCGGCCAGGACCAGCGCCAGGATGCCCAGAACCGCCGCCACCGGCAGCGCGATGGCAACCAGCACCACAAGGATCGTTGCCGCGACCCCGATCATGACTTTGCCTCCTCGGCCACGCTGGGAATGCCGGCCCGTGTGTTCAGCCGGTTCACCTGGCCGGTGACCAGATCAACCAGCGCCAGCACGGCCAAGAGCAGCGCCACGGCGGCAAACCAGCTGAGCCCAACCGCCCACAGCGCCTGCGGGATGGCCAGGGGCAAGTCGAGCGTTGCATTGGGCCGCGCCCCAAGCTCGGCGCTGCGAAGCACCACGCGCCAACCCTGCCAGGCCATCCCGGTGCCCAGAACCGCGAGGGCAAGAAGTGCCGCGGCATCAAGCCCGGCCCGCAGCCCGACCGGAAGCCGCGCATAGAGCAGATCGATGCGGATATGGGATCGCTCGGTCAGCGCATAGGCAAAGCCAAAGGCAACGGCGCTGGCAAAGGCATAATTCGTAAGCTCGAAGGCGTGCAGCTTGATGCCCAGGCCCAGCCAGGGCTCCAGGTTGCGATTGGCAACCTCGGCCGTCACCAAAATGGCCGCAAACAGGATCACCGCACCGCCCAGCCGCGCCGACCAGCGTGCAGCCAGCGCCGCCAGCCGCTCAGCCCCCGCCATGGCGCCGGATTTGACACCTGGCGCGCCGGCGCCTGCGGCGATATCTCCAGGCTCATTCATCGCTCTGCCCTCACAGCTGTCGTCCGACGCGGCGCAGCTGCGCAAAAAGCGGCCGCATCACCAAGGGCGCGACGAAGATCGGCAGCTGCGCGGTCACGATGACCAGCGCGATCCGCGGGTCGACCGTGTCGAGCACCGCCGCGACCATCACCGCCATGTTCTTGATCGAAGCGCAGAGCCCGGCGGCAAAGGCAAGGTCGCGCCCGGCCGGCCAGAACAGCGCCACGCCCAGCCCCAGCGAGGCGAGCCCCAGCGCCCAGGTTGCCAGGAAGATCCCCGCCCAGGCGATCGGGTCGGCGCGCGAGGCCTGGCCGATATCGTGCATCACCCCGATGCCGATGACGACCATCAGCACCACCATCGCGGCATCGAGCGGGCGGGCCAGGCCGTCGATGCGCGTCGGGCCCATCACCCGGCGCAAGACCAGCGCAAGACCAAACGCGCCCAGGATGATGGCCGAGAGCCGCAGCACCAGCGCCGTGATCTCCACACCTTCGCCCAGCCCTGGAGCTGTTTGCGCAACCAGCCACACCGTGGCGGGCGCGACCAGGGTTGCGGGCAGCGAGATCGCGATCACATTGGCCGGGTCGATGCGCACCAAAATCGCAAAGGCCGCGGCAGAGCTCAGCGGCGGGGCCGCAGCGGCCAGCGCGAGGCCGGCCGCCAGCCAGGGCGGCGCGCCGGCGCCCGCAGCCAAGACGGCAACCAGAACCGGCAGCACGACCAGCGACAAAAACGCAGCGCCTGCAACCAGCATCGGCCGGCGCAGCACCGCAAGAAGACGCCCCGGATCGACCCGAAGCATGGACAGCACCACCATCAGGATCGACACGCCGACCACAGCGGGCCGCACGGCCTGGGCAAGCGCGGGCAGGGCCAGGCCGACCGCCACACCGGTCACCATGAAGAGCGGCGCACGCGCGGACAACGCTGTCATCAGGGCCAGGGCGAAGCCGCCGCCCATGCGTTAGCCTTTCCATGGGCAGCACTCGGCAAACCGCTGCGCAATCGCCCCGCGCGTGGCAATCCAGACATCGGCCGATGCGGCCGCGGTGACATGGGCCAGAAACCCCTCCAGCGCCCAGATCCGGCCGGGCCGCCCGATGATGCGCAAATGCAGACCGACCGACAGCATCCGCGGGCCCTCCGCACGCGCTTCCGCCAGCATCCAGTCAAAGGAGTGCCGGGCGTAATCGAGCCAGGCTTGCGGGCTGTAGGCGGGCGCGGTCCAGAACTTCATATCGTTGGTGTCGAGCGCATAGGGCACGCAGACCAAGGGCCGCGCGGCGCCCTCGGGCAGCTCCCAGCGCGGCACATCATCGGACAGATCGTCCATGTGATAGGTATACCCCTGCTCGACCAGCAGGCGTCGGGTGTTGGGGGTGTGGAGATACCGGCTCAGCCAGCCCTGCGGCCGCTGCCCGGTCGTTGCTTCAATCGAGCTGGCCGCCCGTTCGATGAAGAGGCGTTCGCGCTTTTCATCAAAGGAAAACTGGTGGATCCAGCGCCAGCCATGCGCGGCGACCTCATGCCCGCCATCGACGATCTGCCGGGCCAGCGCCGGCGCCCGCTCCAGGCTGAGTGCTGCGGCTGTCACCGTGGTGGTCACACCGTATTTCGCCAGCAGCTTCAGGATCCGTGGCCCGCCGGCCCGGATCCCATATTGGTAGTTGGATTCGTTGACATAATTGCGGATCGGAATGCCCAGCGCGACGCCAAGCTCGTCGACAGGTTCGGGCTTCTTGTCGCCGTCGGCAACGGTCATCTCCGAGCCTTCTTCGACATTGACCACCAGCGACAGCGCAAGCGGCGCGTCGCCGGGCCAGCTGAGCTCTCCAACCACCTGCATCCCCGTTCGATTTGTCCGGACAAGCTGCGGGTCGCGGCACGGCCTGTCAAGCGCACCGTGCCCTTGCCTGGTGGCACGAGGAGCGGCGGGTCGCTTGATGCCCATGGCGACGGCGCCCTGCCTGCTGCGCGGCCATACGGATATCGCCGGGCGACGGGGGCGCTTGGCTGCCGCACCCGCTTGGCCTAGGATCGCGCGGGCAGGGCGCTCGATCATACGGCGCGCCGCATACGAAGCCAGTTTGCAGGTCCAGCCCATGGCGCCGAACCGGAGCGTCACCTTCGTTTCGCGCAAATGGCCGCCGGCGATCGGCGGGATGGAGACCTATTCGGTCAAGCTTTGCCAGGCGCTGGAGGCGCATTTGTCCGTCCGCCCGCTGGTTCTTCCGGGCCGCGCCGACGGGTCCGTGCCGCGCGCCGGCGCGTTGGTGGCCTGGGCCCTGCGCACTGGCCTGGACCTGCTCACTGCGCGCAAGCCGACCGCGCTTTTGCACATTGCGGATGTCGCGATCTGGCCGCTGGCGCTGCTGGCGATGATCCGCAATCGCCGCTGCCAGGTGCTGATCTCGGCCCATGGAACGGATGTGGCCTACGGTCTGCGGGGCGGGGTGCGGGGGCGCGGATACAATGTCTATGTTCGTATCGGCGCGCGGCTTTTGCGCCGGGCGCGGCTTGTGGCGAATTCCGCTGCCACCGCCCAGCATGCGGCGCGGCTGGGGTTTCGCGACATTCGGGTCGTGCCGCTTGCTGCCGAGGTTGCGGCCCCCGTCTCGGTTGAGCCGACCGGGCGCATGCTGTTCTCGGGCCGCCTGGTCCGGCGCAAGGGCCTGTCCTGGTTTGTGCGCACCGTCCTGCCCCAGCTTCCCCAGGAGATCGGGCTCGACGTGGCCGGCACAATCTGGAACGAGGTCGAGGAAACGGCGCTCAAAAACCCGCGGGTGCGCTTTCTCGGCCAGCTGCAACACAGCGCCATGATGCGCGCCTATGCCGGGGCGCTTTGCGTCGTGGTGCCAAATCTGGTGATGCCGAATGGCGAATATGAAGGCTTTGGCCTGGTTGCCGTCGAGGGCGCTGCGGCCGGCGGATTGGTGCTTGCGGCCGCGGAAGGCGGTCTCACCGACGCTGTCATGGATGGACAGACCGGGTTTTTGCTGCCGCCTGGCGACGCCACCGCTTGGGCGCAAAAAATCCAAGAAATCCTGAGCTGGTCCGACGACACCCGTGCGGCGTTTGTTGCCCAAGCCCGCGGTCTTGCCCGCCGGCACTATTCCTGGGACCGCGTGGCCCGCGACACCGCGGCGCTTTATGCCGATCTTACGCCTGTCGACAAGGTGCGGTGATGTTCGGTCCGCGACCTTGCAGGGCTGCAACCGACCGCCAGTGTCGCGCGGAGCCGGGCTGTGCGGGGCTGGGCTGTGCGGGGCTGGGCTGTGCGGGACGTCTGCGAGCTGGACC
>JBCDDO010000269.1:0-4704 GCA_039180245.1 Pseudomonadota bacterium
CAGAAGGCGCGGGTTGAGCAGCAGGGCCCGGCTGATCGCAAGCATTTGCTGCTCGCCGCCCGACAGCTGGCCGCCGCCATTGCCGCGCCGCTCGGCCAGCCGCGGAAAGGTGCTGTAGATGCGCTCGATGCTCCACGGACCGCCGCGCCGGGCGACCAGCCGCAAATGCTCATCGACAGTGAGCGAGGGCCAGAGCCTGCGGCCTTGCGGCACATAGCCCAGACCCAGGCGCGCGATCTCGGCCGGGCTGCGGCCCGTCAAGGTCTCGCCGCGAAAGCTGATTGTGCCGGCCGCGGTCGGGACAAGCCCCATGATCGCCTTGCACATGGTCGTCTTGCCCATGCCGTTGCGGCCCACGACCGACAAAACGCCTTGGTCGTGCCGCAGGGTCACGCCCTGCAGGGCATGGGACTGGCCGTAAAAGACGCTCAGATCGCGGATCTCCAGCACCGGGCTGGCATCGGGCCTAGCCGCCATCGCCGCCTCCCAGATAGAGCGCCTGGACCTCTGGGTCCTCCTCGATCTCGGCCGGCTTGCCCTCTTTGAAGATGCGGCCATTGTGCATCATGGTGACGGTCTCGGCGACGCGCAGCGCCACATCCATGTCATGCTCGATGATGATAAAGCCCATATGCCCGGGCAGACCGGTGAGGATTTCGATCAGTTCGGCGCGCTCGGTCGGGCTCAGCCCCGCGGCCGGCTCGTCAAAGAGCACAAAGCGCGGGGCGCCGGCCAGCGCCATGGCGATCTCAAGCTGGCGCTGCTGGCCATAGGCAAGCTCGGCGACCTTGGTCTGGGCGACCTCTTCAAGATGCACCACCTGGACGAGGTTCTGTGCGCTGGCCATCAGCGCCTCGTCGCGCCGCGGCCGCAACATCGAAAACCGCCCGCGCGACACGCCGCGACAGGCCAGGTAGATGTTGTCGATGACCGAAAGCCCGGCAAACAGCAGGCTGATCTGATAGGTGCGGCGCAGCCCGCGGCGGATCCGCTCCTGCGGGGGAAAGCCGGTGATGTCCTCGCCGAAAAACCGGATGGCGCCGGTGCTGGGGGCAAAATCGCCAGTGATGCAATTGAAAAGCGTGGTCTTGCCCGCGCCGTTGGAGCCAAGAACGGCGCGGCGTTCGCCCGGCCGCACGGTCAGCGAAATGTCCTGCAGCGCGGCCAGGGCGCCGAAGAGCTTGGAGACATCACGCAGCTCCAACGCATTGGCCGTGCCGGTGGCACTCAAGCGTTGCGAAATCCCGGTCCGGCCGGCCTCTGCCTGCAAAGGAGCGGTTTGGGCCATGCTCATGCATCCGGCTCCCGCTCGCGCCCGGTTAGGGGATCGCGGCTGCGCGCGGCCCGGACCCGCTGCCACAGGCCCAAAAGCCCATCCTCCGAAAAGAACACGATCAAAAGGAAAGTCAGCCCGATCAGAAGCTGGAAGCGTTCGCCGGAGATGCCGATGGCAATCAGGATGTCGATCGCGAAGGTTTTCAGGATCACATAGACAAAGGCGCCGATGAACGGGCCGATGGGGTGGCGCATCCCGCCGATGACGGCGATGACCAGCACGTCGATGGCCGGCCCGATGCCCGCCGTGCCGGGCGAGATCTGCGCCGATTGCCAGGTGAGCAGGATCCCCCCCATGCCCGCGGGCAGGGCGGCAAAGGCATAGGCGGCCACCCGATGCGCGGTCACGTTGTAGCCCAGTGCGGCCATCCGTCGGGGATTGTCGCGCACCCCTTGCAGCGCCAGCCCGAACGGCGCGCGCGAGATGTAGAGAACGATGCCGAACCAAACCACCGCCCAAAAGAGGGTGAGGTAGTAAAACGGCACCGCACTGCGCCAATCCACGCCGAACAGCGTTGGCGGCAGAACCCCGTTGAAGCCGGAAAACCCATTGAAAATGAGGTAGTTTTGGCGGGTGAAGTAGAAAAAGGCCGCAGCGATCGCCAGGGTGATCATGATGGTGTAGATGCCGCTGGTGCGCACCGCGAGCCAGCCTGTGAGGGTGGCAAAGAGCGCGGCCACCGCCAGTGCCAGCGGAACGGCCACATACCAGGGCCAGCCCAGCGAGATGGTGTCGATGGCGCTGGGCCCAAAAATCGCGATCATATAGCCCGCGAGCCCAGCAACCGTCATCTGGGCCAGGCTGACCATTCCGCCATAGCCGGCCAGGAACATCAGGCTGAGCGCGATCATGCCCAGGATGAAGGTCCAGCCCATCACCTGGTAGAGGGTGAAATCGCCGGCAAAGGCCGGCATGAAGAGGAGCACCAGCCCCAAGGCCCAGTAGCCCTGCGGCACCCGCTCGACCCACATGCGCCGGTCCTTGTCCTGGTTCCGGTCCCGGCCGGCGCGCTGTGCGGATCCTGCCTCGACCACCGCCATCAGTTCCGCCCCAGCAGGCCCTGCGGGCGGAAGGCCAGCACCAGGACCATGATCAGAAAGGTCAGCACCACGGCATAGGTCGGGAAATAGACCGAGCCGAACTGCTCGGCCAAGCCGATCAGCACCGCGCCCAAGGCCGCACCGGGGATCGAGCCCATGCCGCCCACGATGACCACGACCAGCGAGGCGAGAAGAAAGCGGATATCCTCGCCCGGGGCGATCGACTGGAAGGTGCCGCCGACCACCCCGGTGATGCCGGCAAGCCCGGCGCCGAAGGCAAAGACCCCGGCATTCACAAGCTGGATGCGCGCGCCGGTGGCCGAGAGCATGTCGCGGTCATCGACACCGGCGCGGATCAGCATGCCGATGCGGGTGCGGTTGAGCGCCAGCCACATCAGCACGCCCACCACCACCGATGCCGCGAAGATCACGATCCGGACCATCGGGTATTTGAGATAGGTGGTCACGACCTCGCCGCTGGAGCGCACCCGCTGCGAGGAGATGAAGAAGGTCTCCATCGGGCCCGACAGCCAGCTTGGCGGGGCGATGTTGTAAAAATCGCCGCCAAAACCCCAGAGCATCAGATCCGCCAGCACGATCGAGATGCCGATGGTCACCAACGTCTGGCGCAGATCCTGCCCCTCCATCCGCCGGAAGACCACGATCTGCAATCCCAGGCCCATCGCGCCGACGACCAAAAAGGCCACCGGAAAGGCCAGCAGCCAATAGCCGGTCCAGCTTGCGGCGAAATAGCCCATATAGCCGCCCATTAGGTAGAGCGAGCCATGCGCCAGGTTGACGTTGCGCATCAGGCCAAAGATCAGCGTGAAGCCCGAAGCGACCAGAAAATAAAGCCCGCCAAGCGTGATGCCGTTGAAGAGCGCGTTGAGAAAGATCTTCTTGCGCCCGATCGCATCGACCAGCCAGTCGGGCCAGATGGCAAAGGCCATCCACAGCACAACGACAAGCGCAAGCGCGATCAGCGCCGCCCACCAGGGATGCCGGTCGACGAACCCTCTCACCGGTCCCGCCCCGTTTCCGACCGGTTCGACCCGCGCCGCGCCGTCACGCCATATTCCTCCCGCAGACCCGTTGGCTTGCCGCTCTGTCCACGGCATTTGGGCCAGGATAGGGGAGCCTTTGCGGCGCGCGCATACCTCAGGGTCTTCCGCAGTCCCCGTTCATCGCAAAAGAGCGGGGCAGGCTGCGCGGGTTCGGGCCCGCCATTTCGGAGCATGCAGTTCGGGTTAGGCCCGTGCGGGCTAGGCCAATTGGGGTTAGGCCACGCCGGCCTAGGTCAGGACACGTGCGCCACGCGGCGATACTCGCTGGGGGTGATGCCGACATTCGAGGCAAAGAAGCGGGTGAAACTCGCCTGGCTCGAAAACCCCAGATCCAGCGCGATGTCGGTGACCGATTTGGCGCTCGACATCAGCTCGTCAATGGCCTGCTCGGCGCGCAGCGTGTTGATATAGAGGCTCGGGGTCAGCCCCATCTGCTTCTTGAAAAGCTTGAAGAAATGCGGGCGCGACAGGCCCACCTGACGGGCGAGATGGCGCATCTCGACCTCTTCGGCATAGTTCTCCTGCAAGAGCCGCAGGGATTTGCGCACCCGGTAATCGGTAAACCGGCCGCAGGTCTTGCGCAGTGCGTCGGTCTGCTGGACGCCGTTCCAAGAGGCCTCAAAACACACCCGCGTGGTCTCATAAAGGATCTGGTCGAACTCTGCGCGCCCGTCATCTTCGAGCAAAAGCGAGGTCAGCCGCCGCACGCAGCCCACGATCCGGCGATCCACATCGATCCGCAAACGGCCGAAATTGAGCGGGAACTGCGCCTCGGGCCCGTGTTCGAGAAACCAGAGCGGCTTGATGTAGAGCGTCAGGCACAAACAGGGCTCGGTCCCATGTACCCGAAAGGAATGCGGCTCCCAAGGGCTGACGGCGACCGCATGATCCGGGTCGACCGGATAGGCCGCGTCACCCACGGCGATCGAGGCTGGCGCGCCGCCGATGTAGAAAATCAAATGCCCCTCGCGATGGGCGTGGGTGATGATCGTTCGGTCCAGCTCATAGATGGCCGCACGACCGAATTCCCCATGACACACAGCAACCGCGTGGCTCATGCGCAATCCTCCCTTTTGTCCCCGTTATGTGTTTTGGTCGGGGGTGGCGTATCAGACGCGGCCCGATCCGCGCTGGCAAGACCTCTCGCGCAAATATGAGACTTTGGGGTATGGACGGCGTTGTCGGACTTGCTGCCGCGCAGCCAGTGCCCCCGCTCAGACGCTGCGGGTATAGGCGGTTTTCAGGGTTGTGTAGAAGTCGCGGG
>JBCDDO010000270.1:0-4696 GCA_039180245.1 Pseudomonadota bacterium
CGGGCGCTTTTTTTCAAACCGAGCCCCGAGTTCGAAGACATGCCCGGGTTCGGCTTCACGCCCTCCCATGCCGTGGTGGCCGAGGAGGTGCGCTGCGTGGCCGAGCGGGTGGGCCTGATGGAGGTCTCCGGCTTCACCCGATATGAGATCAGCGGCGCTGGGGCGGCGGAATGGCTGGCCGGTCTCTTCGCGGGCCGGATCCCGCAGCGCGTGGGCAAGGTCGGGCTGGGCTATTTTCTCACCGATGCCGGGAATGTTCTGGGCGAGGCGACCTTGGCCAAGCTGTCCGAAGACCGGTTCTGGTGGGGCTCGGCGGCCGGGGCCGAGCTGCATGATTGGGACTGGTTGATGGCCCGCAAGCCGGCTGAGGTCGAGCTCGCGGCCCTGACGACAAGCCACAGCATGCTGGTGGTGGCGGGGCCGAACGCCCGCGCGCTTTTGTCCCGGGTTGCGCCCGGCACCGACTGGTCGCGCGAGGCGTTTCCCTGGCTGTCGGCCCAGCCGGTTTCGATCGGCGGGGCGCCAGCGATGGCCTTGTCGGTGAGCTATTCGGGCGAGCTGGCTTGGGAGCTGCACATCCCCTGCGACCGGCTTGTCGCCGCGCATGATGCGCTGTGGACGGCGGGTGCAGAATTCGGTCTGGGCCGGTTCGGGCTGCTCGCGGCCGAGTCCATGCGTCTTGAAAAGGGCTACCGGCATTGGAAGGCCGATCTGATCACCGAGTTCGACCCCTTTGAAAGCGCTTTGGACCGCTTCGTGCGGCTTGATCACGATTTTCCCGGGCAGCCAGCGCTGGAGGAAAAGGCCGGAACCCCGCCGCGGCGCTGTTTCGTGACGCTCGACATTGCCTGCCAGACAGCCCCTGCGCATCCGGGCGACAGCATTTACGATGGCGATCGGGTCGTGGGCACCGTCACCTCGGCGGCGTGGGGGCATCGGCTGGGGCGCAATCTGGCAATGGGCTTTGTTACGCCCACCTGTGCGGCCGAGGCGACGGCGCTGTCGATCGACCTGATCGGGACGCGCCACCCGGCCAAGGTGACGCAACCCTGCCTTTATGATCCCGATAACCTGCGGGTGCGCGGCTAGCGCCTGCACCGAGCGCCACGGCCATGGCTGAGCGCGTCTCAAATGGGCCGTCTGGTGCGCCGCGTACGGGTTCGGCCGGCAGGATGCTCTCCTGGCCTTTCAATCCCATCAGTCCCGCAGCGCCGTGTCGCCCAGGCTCTCGACAAGAAACCGCCGCGACAGCGGCAGGCTTGCGGCACCCAGCGCCCTGGCATCGGGACCGACCGATCCGGCCTGAACCGGCGGACGGCGGATCCCGGACAGGTTTATTCCGTTCAGCGCCGCATTGGTCTGGGCAACCAGCCGGTTCAGAATGTCGCGCGGCAGCCAGCCATCGATGACAGCCAGATCGCTGTCCGTCACACAGGTCGCCGATGCGATGCTGTAGGCCAACCCATGGGCCGCG
This sequence comes from Pseudomonadota bacterium, assembly GCA_039180245.1. Classification (GTDB taxonomy): domain Bacteria; phylum Pseudomonadota; class Alphaproteobacteria; order Rhodobacterales; family Rhodobacteraceae; genus J013. Next base: position 1,475 of record JBCDDO010000270.1, read on the forward strand.
GCGCGCAGCCAATGCGCGATGGCGTCGGCATCGAACTCCCAGCTCTCGGGCTCAGACCACATTGCACCCTCATGTGCTGTGCCCTGCAAGGTCTCATTGAGCGGCCGCAGCGAGGCGAGTTCGAGAAGCTGTGCGGACCCGCCATCATGCGGCACGGGCATTGAGCCAAGCGCGCCGGCAAACCCGCCCGGCCCGGTGAACAGCCGATTGTTCACGACCACACCGCCGCCCACAAAATAGCCCACGTAATAGTACAGAAAATTGGCCGGGAGCGGTTCGGTTCCAAAGACCAGCTCGGCACCACATGCCGCCGTGGCATCGTTTTCCAGATAGACCGGGAAGGCCAGGCGCGCCTGAAGCTCGGCGCGCACATCGCGGTCCTTCCAGGCGGCCATTGCCGCGGCCGGAACGCCAATTGCCTCGGCCCAATCCCACAGCTGAAACGGCAGCCCGATGCCCATCCCGGCCACTCTCGCTTGCGCCTCCGCGCCGAGCCCCGCCTGCAACATCGCGACAGCGCTCTGGGCAAAGCGAATGGCCGCATCGGGGGCGGGGTGGTCATAAATGATCTGCATGCGTCCCTTCACGCAGCCCAAAAAATCGACAAGCACCAGATCGGCGCTCCGCCGGCCGATCTTGAGCCCGTAGAAAAGCGCGCCATCGGCGGCCAGCATCATCGGGATGGAGGGTTGGCCCACTTTGCCGCGGACCGGCTCGCCCCGCACCAGCAGGCCATCCTTTTCCAGCGCCCGCATGATCACTGAAACGGTTTGCGCCGAAAGCCCGGTCATCCGCGCAATTTCGGCCTTGGGCAGCGCGCTGTGCCGGCGCACAAGGGTCAGGACGAGCCGTTCATTGCGCTCGCGCATCTGCGCTGCGCTGGTACCGGGCAGGCCCTGCGCCGCGCCCGCACTGTCCGAAGCCATGCCAGCGTCTCCCTGTACGAGAGACAGTCTTGCGAGGCCGGGTTTCGGTGTCAATAATAAATCACTTGAGTTTACTTATTGACAGGCACATCCGCTATGGCAATGTTTGCAGGGCCAGCCGGCCGCAGCATGACATCGCACCGGGTCTGGCCGCCTGAACGGGCAAAAGCCCACGCGGCGCAAATGAAAAAGGGAGGATACATCGTGAAGCCGATCCATCTGCTCAGCGCTGCGGCGCTGGCATGCGCGGCCCTTGCCGGCAGCGCGCACGCCCAGACCATCTGCCTGATCACCAAGACCGACACCAACCCGTTCTTCGTGAAGATGCGCGAAGGCGCGGATGCCAAGGCCACCGAATTGGGCATGGAGCTCAAGGCCTTCGCCGGCAAGATCGATGGCGATCATGAAACCCAGGTCCAGGCCATCGAGACCTGTATTCTGGACGGCGCCAAAGGGATTTTGATCACGGCGTCGGACACCTCGTCGATCGTGGCACCGCTTCAGCAGGCCCGCGATGCGGGCATTTTGGTGATCGCACTCGACACCCAGCTCGACCCGCCCGACGGCGCCGATGCCACCTTTGCCACCGACAATTACAAAGCCGGGGTGCTAATCGGCGAATGGGCCGCGGCACAGCTGGGACCCGAGGGCGTCAAGACCGCCAAGATCGGGCTGGTCAACATCAATGTCTCGCAGCCCACAGTGGGCGTGCAACGCAACCAGGGTTTCCTGGAAGGGTTCGGCATCGATCTTGCCGATCCCAAGCGTTGGGGCGATGAGACCGACCCGCGCATCGTCGGCCATGAGGTCTCTGATGCAAACGAGCCGGGCGGCCGCCGTGCGATGGAAAACCTGCTGGCGCTCGATCCGGAGATCAACGTCGTCTACACGATCAACGAACCGGCCGCCGCAGGCGTCTATGAGACCCTCAAGGCGTTTGGACGCGAGGATGACGTGCTCGTCGTCTCGGTCGATGGCGGCTGCCCCGGGGTGGCGGATGTGGCCGATGGCGTGATCGGTGCCACCTCGCAACAATACCCGCTGCTGATGGCGTCGCTGGGCGTTGAGGCGATTGCGAAATTCGCGGCCGATGGCACGGTGCCGGAGCCGAGCCCGGGTCTCGATTTCTTCAACACCGGCGTCAATCTGGTGACCAATGTGCCCGCCGACGGTGTCGCGTCGATTTCCGTTGAGGACGGCATGAACCTTTGCTGGGGCTGATCCTCTGATCGTTATGGCCGGGGCGGTCGATGCGCCCCGGCCGCCGCTGCCACCGCCGCGCGCCACCCGGGAAACACCGATGTCGGATTCCAGTCAGAACAGCACGGATTTTGAACAGAGCCTGAGCAAGGCCGACAGCGCCGTCGCGGAGTTCGAGGATCATCGCAAAGGCCTGGTGCACCGCCTGCAGCATCTGCTGCACATGAACCCGTCGCTGGTGCCGCTGATCGTGCTGGTCGCGGCGATCATCATCTTCGGGCTTCTGTTGGGCTCGCGCTTCTTCTCGCCCTTCGCACTCACCCTGATCCTGCAGCAGGTCCAGATCGTGGGGATTGTGGCCGCGGCGCAAAGCCTGGTGATCCTGACCGCCGGCATCGACCTTTCCGTCGGCGCGATCATGGTGCTGTCGAGCGTGGTGATGGGCCAGTTCACGTTTCGATACGGCGTGCCGGTGGAGATCTCGATCCTCTGCGGGCTGGCCTGCGGCACATTTTGCGGCTTCATCAATGGCTGGTTGGTGGCGCGGGTCAAGCTGCCCCCCTTTATCGTGACGCTCGGGATGTGGCAGATCGTGCTGGCGACGAATTTCCTCTACTCGGCCAATGAGACCATCCGCAGCCAAGACATCGAGGCCGAGGCGCCGCTCTTGCAGCTGTTCGGCCAGAAATTCGGCGCGGGCGGTGCGACCTTCACGGTGGGCGTGGTCTTTATGTTCGTGCTCATTTTGGTGCTGGCCTACATGTTGCGTCACACCGCCTGGGGCCGGCATGTCTATGCGGTGGGCGATGATCCGGAGGCGGCCGAGCTGTCGGGCGTTCGGGTCAGCCGGGTTCTGATCTCGGTCTACATGCTCTCCGGGCTGATCTGCGCCTTTGCCGGCTGGGCCGTGATCGGGCGGGTGGGTTCGGTGTCGCCGACCGCAGGACAGCTTGCCAATATCGAGAGCATCACGGCGGTGGTGATCGGCGGCATCTCGCTCTTTGGGGGGCGCGGCTCGATCCTGGGCTCGCTTTTCGGTGCGCTGATCGTGGGCACCTTCACGCTCGGCCTGCGGCTTCTGGGTGCGGATGTGCAG
>JBCDDO010000271.1:0-4693 GCA_039180245.1 Pseudomonadota bacterium
CCGAAGGCCTTGGCGATGGGGGTCAGGAAGGCGGCGCGGTCGGCCCAGCGGCCACGCTCCTCCTCGGGTGCGGCCCGCGCCATGTCGAGGCTGAAGGCGCAATCGAGGCAGATCATCCGGGCCACGGCGGTCAGGGTCTGCATGCGCATCAGCATGCGGCGCACATCGGCATGATCGGCGATCGGCCCGCGCCCATCGCCGGTGGGCGTGCGGCCCTGACCGCCGTGGCCCGGATGATCTGCCTCGATTGCGCCTTCAGCCTCGACATGGCGCGGGCCGCACCCGAGGAGGAGCGTGGCCGCTGGGCCGACCGCGCCGCCTTCCTGACCCCCATCGCCAAGGCCTTCGGCACCGATGCCGGCTGCGAAGTGGCCGATCTGGGCATTCAGATCCATGGCGGGATGGGGTTTGTCGAGGAGACCGGTGCGGCGCAATTCCTGCGCGATGTGCGGGTCACCACGATCTATGAGGGCACCAACGGGATCCAGGCGCTCGACCTGGTCGGCCGCAAGCTTGCCGATGGCGGCGCGGCGGCGCAGGCGCTGATCGACGAGATGGCCGAGGCCGGCGTGTCGGATGCCACCCTCGCGCCGCTGCGCGAGGCCACGGGCTGGATGCTTGGCGCCGACCCGCAGGACCGGGCGGCGGGGGCCACGGCCTATCTCGACGCCTTTGCCCTGGCGCTGGGCGCGCGGTATCTCGACCGCTCCGCCGCGCTGGTGCCGGGGGATCTGCGGGCGACCGCCCTTGCCGCCTATCACCGCGAGCGGCATCTGCCACGGATCGCCGGGCTCTGCGCCGAAGCCTGCGCAGGCGCCGGCACGCTTTATGCCCTCGCGCCCGAAGCACTGGCCGCCGACGCCGCTGCCTCGTGAGCGACCTCATCCGCCACCCCTGGGCCGATCCTCCCGGTCCGGGGGAGGCGCTGGAAATCGCCGAAGGGCTGCTTTGGCTGCGCTTGCCGCTGCCCATGAAGCTCGACCATGTCAATGTGTTTGCGCTGGCCGAGCCGGAGGGCTGGACGCTTGTCGACACCGGGCTTGACTGGACGCGGGGCCGCGAGGCGCTGGAGGCGGCCCTTGCCGGCCCGCTTGGCGGCCGCCCGGTCACACGCCTGCTCATCACCCATCACCATCCCGACCATATCGGCATGGCAGGCCTCTTGCAGGAGCGCTTTGGCGCCGAGCTGATCACAACGCGCACCTCTTTTCTGATGGCGCGGATGCTGACCCTCGACGTTCAGGACCGCCCCAGCGACGCGTCCCAGGCCTTTGCTGCCGCATCCGGCCTCAGCGCCGACAGGCTCGCGGCACGGCGCGACGCGCGGCCGTTCAACTTTGCCGATGTCGTTGCCGGGTTCGGTCCAAGCTATACCCGCATTCAAGACGGCGAGGTGATCGTGCTTGGCGGCCGGCGCTGGCTGGTGCGGGTGGGCCATGGCCATGCGCCGGAGCATGTGACGCTGTGGGAGGAGGACGGCCCGCTGGTTCTGGCCGGCGATCAGATCCTGCCGGGGATCTCGCCGCATCTGGGGCTTTACCTCACCGAACCCGACGCCGATCCGGTGCGCGACTGGATCGCCGCCTGCCGCGATCTGCGCGCATTTGCCCGGCCCGATCATCTGGTGCTGCCCGGCCACAAGACCCCGTTCACCGGGCTTGCCGCGCGGCTCGATCAGCTGATCGAAAACCATGTCTCGGCGCTTGACCGGATCGCGGCGCATCTGAGCGTGCCGCGGCGGGCGCCGGACTGCTTTGTGACCCTCTTCAAGCGCGAGATCGGCGAGGCGGAATATGCCCTGGCCCTGTCCGAGACGCTGGCCCATCTCAACGCGCTGCGCCATGCCGGCCGGGCGCGGCGCGAAATCGACGCAGACGGCGTTTGGCAATGGCATGGAAACTGACTTGGCGGTAGAACATCCCTGACGCAGCGGCCGAAGGAGGGTTCGATGGACGAACACAAGCATGGTGAGATGGACATCACCGAGCAGGAGCGCGCCTTTGAAGGGTTCGTCAGCGCAGGCATCTATCTGTGCATTTTTGTCATTGTGCTGCTGGTCTTCATCGCCCTGGTCAATGGCTGACCCCGGTCACTGCGTGTCGGCATAGCCAAAACCCGGAAACACCTGCTCCACATCCGGCATAAAGCCCAGCGCCGCTTCGCATTTGGCGAACTGGCCGCCGATGGTCAGATCGGCGATGCCATGGGCAAAGCTCCACAACATCATCCATGTGTCCACATTGCACGGCACGTCGCCCGATTGCGGCCAGTCGAGCCCCTCGGAAATGCCCATCAACACCTCAAACGAGGCGCCGGCCGCCCTCTCCAACTCCGCGCTGACCGCGGGCATGGGATGCGCAAACATCAGCCGGTAGAGGTCGGGATGCTCCATGGCAAAGCCGACATACCCGCGCAGCGCCCCGATATGCCGGCGGTTGTGCGGCTCTTGGTCGATGCCCTGTTGCATCGCCGCAGTGTGACGGCGGAAGCCTTCGGCCCGCAGCGCCGCGATCAGGCCTGACAGCCCGTCGAAATGATTGCGCGGCGCGGCATGGCTGACGCCGGCCCGGGCGGCACAGGCGCGCAAGCTCAGCGCCGCCAGCCCCTGTTCGCGCAGAATCTCCAACCCGGCCGTGACAAGCGCGCGGCGCAGATCGCCATGATGGTATTTGCGGGTCATGCCGCCAGCATGGCGGAAACCGGCGGCGAGTAAAGTTGTCACTGTCAATTTTCTGCTTGACCTGACGTCGCGGCAGCCCAAACTGTATGTTGTCAGCGGAAACATCAGGGAGGTCGAGATGAGCTGGGACCAGATGTTCGGGATGTCGAACGGCTTGGCGATGGCTGGCTGGCTGCTGCTCTTTCTTGCGCCGCGCCATTGGGCGGTGCTCGCCATAGCGGGGCTTGCCATCCCCCTCCTGCTGTCGGGCGGCTACACGCTGATCATGATGCAGCATTTCTTTGCCGCCGGGGGCGGGTTCGACAGCATCGCATCGGTGCGCATCCTCTACGGCTCGGACCCCACACTGGTCGCAGGCTGGCAGCATTACCTTGCCTATGATCTGTTCCTGGGGGCCTGGATCGCCCGGCGCCTCGATGCCGTGGAAATCGGCCGGGTGCTGCAATGGCCGGTGCTGGCGCTGTGCTTCATGGCCGGACCGGTCGGGTTTCTGCTGGGGCTGGGGCTTGAGGGCCTGATGCGGCTCTGGCGCTGGCAGCACGCAACCCCGACACTGACCCAAAAGGTGGCCTGAGATGACCGCGCTCGATCTTCAACCCGCCAACCTCGCCGCCCGCCGCCCGGTCGACACCCAGCTTGTCGGCGGCAGTTTCTTCATGCTGGTGCTGCTCGCGCTTGGCTTTGCGGGTCTTCTGAGCGACGCACGGCTTCTCGACGGCGATCCGGTCTGGGCCAAGCCCACCAAATTCGCCGCCGCAACGCTGGTTCACCTGGTCACGCTGGCCCTCGTCGCCCGGCTTTTGTCGGAGACGCTCCGCCATGGCTGGGTGATGCGCATCACCGTGCCCGTGGTGCTCTTTTGTTCGGTGGCCGAGCTGGGCTACATCTTCGTGCAGGCCGCCGCGCAGCAGCATTCGCATTTCAACCTCGCCACGCCCTTTCACGCCGCGATGTACTCGGCCATGGGCATCGGCGCGGTGCTGTTGACCGCGGGGGCGGCGGTGATCGGCGTGCTGGTCGCCCGCGACCGGACCGCGCAGCTTGGCGCCGGTTTGCGCCTGGGCGTGGCGCTGGGGCTGATCGGGGGCACCGTGCTCACCATCCTGGTGGCCGGATATCTGGGCGGCAATGGCGGGCATTATGTCGGGCAGCACCCGGCGGGCGGCAGCGTCGTTCCCGTCTTTGGCTGGTCGCTCGAAACCGGCGATCTGCGGCCGGCGCATTTTCTGGCGCTGCACATGATGCAGGCCGTGCCGCTGATCGGGCTTGCGCTCGACCGCATCGCGCCGGCGCGTGCCGGGCTGCTTGCGATTCTGGCCGCAATCGGCTGGACCGGTCTAACGCTGATTGTCTTTGCGCAGGCCGTGGCCGGGCAGCCCCTGCTGGGCTGAGCGCCGCGTGTTGAGCGCTGCGCCCGATCGGGCGACCCCTGGGTCTCAGCCGCGGCGGCGGGTCTTGCGCAACCGCTCTGTGCGCCGCGCATGCCGCCAGGCGCCGGCCCGTCGGGGAGCGCGGAGGCTGCCGTGGAGATATCGCCCGCATCCCGGCGCACGCGACGCACGTCCGCCAGCGACGAGCATGACGTACGAGGCCGCGAGGCCGTCGCCAGACACGCCCTCGCCGTGGCTGCAGCAGCCCTGACCGGCCGCGCCAGGCGTGATCGGGCGCGAGCGCCGGGGACGGCGCACGGGACGCCCGTCGCGGCCGCGCCGGCGTGCGGCCCTGCGACGGCCGCCGAGAACCCCAAGCCCGCGTCACGGGGAATGTACCGTGAATACTCCTTCCAGGACGTCTGCGAGGTTGGACAGCTTGTCTGCGACGGAAGTGTCAAGCCCAACGACATCAGAGCGCGCGGGGGCGCCTTCAAGGTGCCCTATGGGACCGTTGTGACCAAATGGCTCGAGCCAGACCTGGGGGGAAAGCCCCACTGGATGGTCGAGCGGGATGTGCGGGGCCGGACGGAGCTTCCGCAGTTCGGCGGTGTGAGGGCCGGCGGGAGCCTGCTCGGCGCGG
>JBCDDO010000272.1:0-4691 GCA_039180245.1 Pseudomonadota bacterium
GCTGAGGATAAAGAGCAGCCCCAGCCATAAAAGCCAGCGATCGGGGTTGAGCAGATCGGGGATCAGCGGCAGGGCGGATGTGGCCTCGGCGGCCGATCCCATCAGGGTTTGCAGATAGTTCTGCGCCAAAACGAAGATTGTGGCCCCCAAAACCGCGCCATAGATCGTGCCCATTCCGCCGATCACCACCATCAGCAGGATGTCGAGCATGATCGCAAAGCTCAGCGTGGTGTCCGGGCCCACATAGCGCAGCCAGATTGCAAACAGGCTGCCGGCGAGCGAGGCCATCACCGCCGAGATGCAGGTCGCGCTCACCCGGTACCAGACCACGCGGTAGCCGATGGCTTCGGCGCGAAAATCGTTCTCGCGGATTGCCTGAAGCACCCGGCCGAAGGGCGAATTGACGATCCGCAGAAGGATCAGGAACAGCAGCAGGCAGGCGCTGAAGACCAGGTAATAGTTCAAGACCCTTCCGTTGATGCGCACCCCGAAGAGCTCGCCCAGCCGGAAGGCCGGGGTGAGCTCGCGCGGGATCTTGTAGTTGAGCCCGTCCTCGCCCCCGGTCAGGCCCGAGAGCTGGCTGACCAGGACCGCCACGGCCGAGGCGACCGCCAGCGTGATCATCGCAAAGAAGATCGCCCGGACCCGCAGCGAGAAGAGCCCGATCACCAGCGCCAGCACCGCCGCGGCCAGCGCGCCGGCCAATGTGCCAAAAACCAGCGCTTCGGTCCCCCGGCCCAGATGCACGCAAGCCAGGGCCACGCCATAGGCGCCGAGGCCAAAGAACATGGTGTGGGCAAAGCTCACGATGCCGGTATAGCCCAACAGCAGGTCATAGGAGGCCACCAGCAGGATGAAGATGCAAATCCGTGCCGCCGTCTCCAGCGACCGCACGCCGGGAAACAGGAACGGCGCCAGCGCAAGCGCCACAAACACGACCAGAAGCAGCACCGACAGCGCCGCGGATCGTGGCATGTCGCCCGACAGCAGCGCGCGCATCAACCGCCCTCCATCATCCGGCTCGCATCTTTGGGCCCCGCATCTGTGGGCCCCGCATTTCTAAGCTCGTACCTTTGGGCCCGGCCCTATCCGGTCCAGCCGTTCCAATGGCATCACTTGGCCTTGACCACCGGCATCATTCCCTGCGGGCGCCACATCAAGATCGCGGTCATCAGCGCAATGTTGGAGATGAGCGCAAGGGTCGGTGCCAGAAAGGCGATGTAGTTCTGCATCAGCCCGACCAGGAGCGCGCCGATAAAGGCCCCCTCGACCGAACCGAGCCCGCCGATGATGACCACGATGAAGACCAGGATCATCATCTGCTCGCCCATCCCGGCGGTGATCACCTCCTGATAAAGCCCCCACATCACGCCGCCCAAACCGGCCAGTGCGGAGCCCGCGATGAAGACCCCGATGAAGACCAGGCGCAACCGATAGCCCAGTGCCTCGACCATTTCGGGGTTCTGCACCCCGGCGCGCACGATCAGGCCGATCTTGGTGCGCTTGAGCACCGCTCGCATGACCAGGAACAGAACCAGCCCGATGGCCACGGCCAGCAGCCGATAGCGCTCGATCGCAGCGCCGGCGAAGGTGAAGGCCCCTTTGAGCGTTTCGGGGCGGGTGAGGAAGATCTCGTCGGGTCCCCAGACCACATGGATGAGCTGTTCGATGACGATCAGCCCGCCCACTGTGACCAGGATCTGCTTGAGATGCGCGCCATAGACCGGCCGGACGATCAGCCGCTCGAACCCCCAGCCCAGGGCGCCAGTGACCGCCATTGCCGCGAGCACGGCCAAAAGCACCGCGGCGATGTTGAGCAGGAGCGAGGGCGCCCCGGTCCAGCCGCCCAGCCCGATCAGCACCGAGATGCCAACAAAGGCGCCCACCGAGATGAACGCGCCATGGCCGAAATTGATCACATCCATCAGGCCGAAGACCAGGGTCAGCCCCGAGGCCATGATGAAGATCATCATGCCCATGGCCAGGCCCGACACTGTGAGCGTCAGCCAGCTGGAGGGCGATCCGATGGCAAGAAACCCCAGCGCGACCAGAACCGGGATCAGCGCGAAAGGGGCCGCGGCATCGAGGCGCTCGGCCAGACCGACCTGGGCAAAGGTCGGGCGATGATCGGGGGCTGCGGTCATGCGAGACCCATCGCGAAGGACGCCGCGAAGCCCGTCTCGAACCTTGGGGCGAACCCAGTCAAGGAGCGGCCTCCATGCTCAGGCCCATCAGCCGCTCCTGCAAAGCTGTGTCAGCGGCAAGCTCCGCCATCGCCCCGGTCCAGACGATGCGCCCGCCCTCCATCACCGCGGCATGATCGCCCAGCGCGCGGGCCACGGCAACATTCTGCTCGACCATCAGGATCGAGGCACCCTCGGCCTTCAGGGCCCGGATCGCCGCGGCCATCGTGGCGATAATGGCCGGCGCGAGGCCCTTGTTGGGCTCGTCGATCAGGTACAGCCGCCGCTCCTCGGCCATGGCCCGGGCGATGGCCAGCATCTGCTTTTGCCCGCCCGAGAGGGTGCCCGCTTTGGCCCGCCAGAATGTCTTCAGCGGTGGGAAGGCTGCAAAGATCCGCGCGAGCCGTGTCGGATCGGGCGCGGCGGAGAGCGCGGCGAGCACCATGTTCTCCTCCACCGTCAAATCGGTGAAGATGCCCATATCCTCCGGCACATAGCCGATGCCGGCGCGGGCGCGGGCGGCCGTGGGGGCCTGGGTGATGTCGGCGCCGTCAAAGGTGATGCGCCCCGCGCGTGGCCGCCAATGCCCGATGATGCTGCGCAGGGTGGTGGTCTTGCCCACCCCGTTGCGGCCCAAAAGCATGGTGACCGCCCCGCGCGGCACGGTCAGATCGACCCCCTCCAAGATCCGGTACTGCGCGATGTCGGTGTGGACATCGGCCAGGCTGAGGATCGGGTCAGACATCCTCAAGCGCCCGGCCCATATAGGCCTCCTGCACCACATCCGAAGCGATGACCGCCGCCGGCTCGCCATCCGCGGCCAGCGCGCCGTTGTGCAAAACGATGATCCGATCGGCGAGGCTGCGGATCACGTCCATCTTATGCTCAACGAGCAGGATCGTGCGGTCGGTCTGCGCCTTCAGGCTGGCGATGAGGTCGAGCACCACGGGCGCCTCATCGACGCTCATCCCTGCGGTGGGTTCGTCGAACATATAGACCAGCGGATCGAGCGCGATCAGCATCGCGACCTCCAGCTTGCGCTGATCGCCATGGCTGAGCGCGGCGACAGGCCGCTCGGCCAAGGCCTCCATCCGCACCCGGGCCAGCACCGCCCGGGCCGTGTCGGTCAGCGCCCGGTCTGCCGCGGCCATCGAGAAGAGCCGGAACGCGCGCTGCTTGCGCTGCAGCACCAGCCGGACATTCTCCAAAACGCTCAGCCCGGCAAACAAATTGGTGAGCTGAAAGGCCCGGCCGAGCCCCCGCGCACAGCGCTCGGCCACCGAGAGGCGGGTGATCTCGGCACCCTGCAACAGCACCCTGCCGGAACTGGCCGGGATCTGGCCCGAGATCAGGTTGAAATAGGTGGTCTTTCCCGCCCCGTTCGGCCCGACAATGGCGGTGAGCTGCCCGGCCTGAAACCCGCAGCTCACCCCATCGACGGCGACATGGCCGCCGAAGCGCACCGTCAGCGCGTCGGTTTGCAGGATCGGCGCCATGGTGCCGGTCAGTTGCGGATCGGGATGGTCATCTCATCCATGCTCAGCTCGCGCACCAGAACCGGCACGCCGTAATCCTTGTCGTCCTGGATCTCGGTGCGGAAATGATACATCGACTGCATGGCCTGGTGGTCTTCGGGGCGAAAGCGCATCGGGCCCTTGGGCGTCTGCCACTCCATCCCCGCCATCGCCTCGATCAGCGCCTCGGTGTCGTCGACCCCGCCGGCCTTTCGGATCGCCTCGACGATGGCGATGCCCGCAGCCATGCCGCCGGCCGTGAAGAAATCGGGCGGCGTGCCGTACCGCTCGAAATGCGTCGCGACCAGCCAGTCATTCACCGGGTTTTGCGGGATCTCGTAGTAGTAGTAGGTCGCGCCTTCCATGCCCGGCAGCTCCTTATAGGCGGTCAGCGCGGCGAGAATATTGCCGCCGGTGGCAATCTCGATGCCAAAGCGGCTGGGATCCATGGCGTTGATCTTGCCCATCGGGTTGCCGCCGCCGGCCCAGATGATGAAGAGTTTCTTTTCGCCCTCAACCCCCTCCATGGCGTTGAAGATCCGCTCCGCCGCGGCGGTGAAATCGGTGGTGTCGGTGGGCACGTATTCCTCATGCGCCAGCACCGCGCCGGTCGCCTCCAGCGCCTCCTTGAAGGCCGCCACCCCGTCGCGCCCAAAGGCGTAATCCTGGGCGAGGGTGGCCACGGTGACCCCATCGCCGCCCAAAGCGACCGCGTTTGAGATCGCATCCTGGCTGGAATTGCGGCTGGTGCGGAAAATGTAGCGGTTCCAATTGGCGCCGGTGATGCTGTCGGCCACCGCCGGTTCGACGATCAAGAGCCGCTCATACTCCTCGGCCACCGGCAGCATGGCCAGCGCCACGCCCGAGCTCACCGGACCGATCGCCAGATGCACATCATCATCGCCGTAAGCCTCGGCCAGCAATGCTTTGCCCAAATCGGGCTTGAGCTGGGTGTCCTTCTCGATGACCACAATCGGCTCGCCATCGATCTCCA
>JBCDDO010000273.1:0-4683 GCA_039180245.1 Pseudomonadota bacterium
CGACCGGGGCGGCATTTACCATAGCGCATCGCATGTGCAAACTGTGCCGCAGGGGAACGCGGGCTGTGGGAGGTGGCGCTGACCGACATGGCCGATCTGAGGCTCTACATCATGCCCTTGGGCGGCCGCGCACCGCTGGACGCAATGGCCGAACCGCTGGAGATCGGCTTCGGGTCGCCAGGATCGGCGCTGGTCGAGCATCTGCCGCCGCAGGGGCTGATTGCCCTCGGCACGCTGCAAAATGGCCCGCCGGAACCTGTGCTGCGCGCGCTTGATGACGGTTTGCCGCCTGGGCTTTACGCGACCGCGGCCGCGCGCGCCTGCCTGAGCGAGCTTGCCCCCGGCGCGCTTGGCTTTTCGCATGCCGGGATATCGCGGCCGCATCCGGACGGGCCGGAGCTGGAGCTTTGGCGGGTCGGCCGGCCGGGGGACGCGGCCGCCCTGCCACGATCGGGCGCAATCCCTGCCGGGGGTCCTGCGGAGGCTTTGGACCATGGCAGCGGCCCTCCCAGCCTTGCAGTGCTCGCCTTTCGTGCGCCGGGCGGCAGCGCGGCGATGCATGGCCAGGCCTATTCCCTGTCGGATGATGTGCGGCTTTGTCTCACCCGGTTTCGCGCGCTCTCGGTGCTGGGCGGGGACACGGTGCGGGCCTGGCGCGCCTCGAACCTGCCGGCGCGCGAGATCGGGCGGCGGCTGGGCGTGGCGCATGTGCTGGAGGGTGTGCTGCGCAGCGCCGGCACTGTGCTGCGGCTCGACGCAACGCTGGTTGAGACCGCGACGGGGCGCGCGATCTGGGCGGAGCGCTATCTGCGCGAGCCGAACGCGCTCTTTGGCATCTCTGACGACATTGCCGAACGGATGGCTGCGGCCATTGCGGGGTTTTTCGAAGAGGCCGCGCAGCTGCAGGCCGAGGATCTGCGCAGAGCGCCAGCACCCCTGGACGGGCGTGCCTTCGATCTGGCGCTGCAGGCGCGCGCGCATCTGAACGATCCAGGCCCCGATGGATTGGCAACAGCCGACATGCTCGCCGCCGCCGCGCTTGATCTGGAGCCCGGCAACACGGCCGCGCGCCTGGTCGCAGCGCAAACAGCGTATCGGCGCTGGCAGGCCGAGGCGGCCGCGTCCGATCTGGGCCGCGCGGCGCTCTTTGCAGGCCAGGTGCTGGCCGCCGATCCCTTCGACGCCCGCGCCCGGCTGATCGATGCGGAGGTGAACCTCGCCCGGCAGGACCATGCCGCGGCCGAGGCGTCCTTTGCGGCCGCCCTCGATCTCAACCCCGCCGATGCCGAGATGCTGGCCCGGGTTGCGGCTGGCTGGGCATGCCTTGGCCGTGCTGCGGAGGGGCTGCAGCTTTTGCAGCGCGCAAAGGTGCTCAACCCTTTTTTCCCGGATCGGTATCTGGCGATCGAGGCCCGGCTTCATCTGGTTCTGGGCGCGCCAGAGGACGCGGTTCGGGCAGCGCTGCGCATGCAAGATCCCGCAACGGCCCGCGCAGATCTGGTGATTGCCTATAAGCTGAGCGCGCGGCGAAGGGCAGCGGCTGCGCAGGTCGAGCGGCTTCTTGCCGAGACGCCCGGATTTGAAACCGACCGCTGGCTGGCCGCACAGAACATTCGCGACGCCGACATAGCGGCGCGGCTGGCCGATGCGCTGCGCGACGCGGGGCTGCCCTAGGCCGGCGCGACCGCATGCAGCCCCGCATCCGGGCCGGTCAGCAGGACGCGCCAGCGCCGCGAAACGGGTTCGTCGGGCCGGTTAGCTCAGTCGGGCCGGTTAGCTCAGTCGGGCCGGTTAGCTCAGTCGGGTCGGTGGCCCATCTTTGCAAGCAGCCACGCGCCCACCGGCGCCACGGCCGACCACATCGCCCTTGCATGGGCCTCGACCTTGGCCGCGTCGGCGGCCTCATCGGGCGGGATCCGGCCAATGAGGATCAGCGATTTGTGGCGCAGAAGGTCAGCCCGCGGATGATCCGGCGTAAACCCGCGCGGGGTCTTCTTCAGCGTCTCGCCCATCAGCACACAGCCCGCCGATTGCGCCGCGGCGACCAGCCGTGCGAACTCCGCGCCATCCTCAAACCCCACCACATCGCGAAACAATGCCAGGCGGGCGGGCTGAAACCCGTAGACACCGCCGCCGGCGTGAAACCCGTCCGCCCCGATCGAGGCGTAGAGCGCCATCGGGCCGATCGAGTGCAAAGCGGCGCGCTGATGGGTGTTGTAGGGGGATTTGTCCTTGGAAAACCGGACATCGCGATGCGGCCGAAACAGCTTGATCTCGCCGCCATGGCTGGCCTGCGCGATCTCCATAAGCGCCTGCATGGGTGCGACAATGCCGGTTTTGTGACCCGCGCGATTGGCTTCGAACCAGGCTTTGGTGTTGTTGGCCTGAAGCTCGGCGAACCAGGCGCAGGCCCCGGGATCGAACCCGGCAAAGCGCGCGCTCATGCCGCCACCCCGCGCCTTGCCGCCGGGGCGGTGCGGGCTTGGAAAGCGCCGAGCCGGATGGGCAAAACGCAACCGCGCATCGGCCTATATCCGGGTGTGGCTGCCATCGCAAAACGGTGAGTTGCCGGTTGCCTTGCATCCGCAGAAATAGAGCGTGCCATCAGCCTCGGCCTCATGCATGAGCGGCTCAAACGCGGTTCCCTTATGGCTGCCATCGCAAAAGGGCTGGTTGGAGGACATGCCGCAGGCGCACCAGAAATACTTCTTTCCGGCCGTCACGTCGACCGAGTAGGGCGCTTTCTGCGGGCATGCGGGGGTGTCGGACATGGCGCAATCTCCACTGCTCTTAAGCTTCTTCTCTCCAACTTAGTCCTTGCGCCGGGGGCGGCGAGCCCAGGCGCAATTGCGGGTCATTGCGTGATGCCCGCCAAACGCGCCTCCAACAGATCCGATCCGGTGTCGACATCGCTCAGCGGTGCGGCAAAGCCGATCCGCGATGCGTTCAACCCCGCCAAGGTGTCGGCCAGGGCGTGATGGGTCGACCAGCGCACATCGGCAAACAGCCCGGCCGGCGCCCGCTGACGGCCCCGCGCCAGCCCGACCAGCCAATAGCCGCCATCCGGCGACGGGCCGAACACCGCATCGGCACGGCCCAGCATCGCGAAGGCCTCGGCGATATGGGCGGGTCGGATGCCCGGGATGTCGGACCCGATGATCGCGACCTTGCCGGCCGGAAACCGGCGAAACACCCGTCCCATCCGCTGGCCAAGATCGCCCGGCCCCTGCGACAGCCGCGGCAGCGACGAGCGCCAGGCCGGGCTGACGGTCGCCCAGGGCGGTGCCACGGCCAAGACCGTGTGCCAGCGCGGATCATGGCCGACGCTGCGCAGCAGCCGGGTCAGCTGATGGCGGTACCACCACACCGCGCCCACTGTGCCAATGTCGCGCGCCAGCCGGGTTTTCACGCGCCCCGCCTGCGGCAGGCGGGCAAAGATCACCAGGGTCGGGCGGCGGTCAACCACGGCGAACCCCCCGGTCATAGCGGGCCGCAAGGCGGTCGGGCGAGGCGCCCAGAACATAGCGCAGCATCACCGCATGGTTGCGCAAGCCGCGGCGCAGCCAGCCCTCGGCAATGTAGCGCTCGGCGCTGGTTGTGGCTGTCGCGGGCAATGGACGCAGCCGCCCTTTGAGCGCCCGGGCCATCGCGACATCTTCCATCAGCGCGATCTGTCGATAGCCGCCCTTGGCCGAATAAAGCGCCTTGCTGATCAAGAGGCCCTGATCGCCATAGGGCAGACCCAGCCGGCGGGCGCGCAGATTGGCCCAGCGCGCAACCAGCCAGGGCCAGAACCCGGCCGTGTCAAAGCGCAGCTGAAACCAGCCTGCCCGGTCGGGATGGCCGGAAATATGCTGAGCCACCACCGCCGACCAGCCCGGCGACAGCACGGTGTCGGCGTGCAAGAAAAGATACCACTCGCCCCGCGCGGCCTGCGCCCCGGCGGCAAGCTGGTTGCCGCGTCCGCGCGGGGCGAGCACCAGTTTGGCGCCCACCGCATCGGCCAGTGTGGAGATATCGTCGCGAGACCCGCCATCGGCGATGATCAGCTCATTGATCAGACCCTCGCCCAGCGCCTCGGTCAGCGCGGCGAGACAGGGACCCAGGCGATGCACGGCATCATAGGTCGGAATGACAATCGACAACGGCGCCGCCATGGACCCTCATCCTCCCAACAACCCTCCCCCACCACAGCCAGTCTTGAAGACCGCCACCAACCCTTATATCTGCCAGGGTGCGGTCAAGCAAAGAGTGGGGTCAACTGGCGATGGAACACGCGCGTTTGCGTGCGGCGGTCGACCCTGATCGGGCGGTGCTGCGCATCGGCGGCACGGATGCGGCCGATTTCTTGCAGGATTTGGTGACCAATGACCTAAGCCGGCTGAGCGACAGGGCCGCGCTTTACAGCGCGCTGCTGACGCCGCAAGGAAAATTCCTCTTTGATTTCGTGCTCTTTGCTGAGCGTGCCGATCCGGCCCCCGATGCAGGCGCAGACGGTGCGGTGCCGGGTGCCGCGCCGGGCGAGGCCAGCGCCCAGCCTGCCATCCTCATCGATGTGGCCGCGTCGCGGGCCCAAGCGCTTGCCCAGCGCCTCACGATGTATCGGTTGCGCCGCAAGATCAGCATCGATGTGACCGAACTTTCTGTGGTGCTGATCTGGCCCGATCCCGGCCTCGCCCCGCA
>JBCDDO010000274.1:0-4679 GCA_039180245.1 Pseudomonadota bacterium
CAACACTGGTTGCGCGCATGGGCGTGAAGGTGAGGTCAACAACCGAGACATTCGGCGTCGGCACCCGAATGGCGACACCGTCGAGCTTGCCGTTGAGCTCGGGCAGCACCAGACCCACGGCGCGCGCCGCCCCGGTCGAGGTCGGGATCATGCTCATCCCGGCCGCGCGGGCCCGGTAAAGGTCTTTGTGCATGGTGTCGAGCGTGGGCTGATCGCCGGTAAAGCTGTGGATCGTGGTCATGAAGCCCTTGTCGATGCCGATGGCCTGATGCAGCACATGGGCGACCGGGGCCAGGCAGTTCGTCGTGCAGGA
This sequence comes from Pseudomonadota bacterium, assembly GCA_039180245.1. Lineage (GTDB taxonomy): Bacteria > Pseudomonadota > Alphaproteobacteria > Rhodobacterales > Rhodobacteraceae > J013. Next base: position 314 of record JBCDDO010000274.1, read on the forward strand.
GGCGTTCGAGACGACCGTGTCCTCGGGCGTCAGCGCCGCGTCGTTCACACCAAACACGATGGTCTTGTCGGCGCCCGAGGCCGGGGCCGAGACCAGCACCCGTTTCGAGCCGTTTTCCAGGTGCAGCGCGGCCTTGTCGCGGCTGGCAAAGATCCCGGTGCATTCCAGGGCGACATCGACATCGCCCCAGGGCAGCTCCTTTGGATCACGGATCGCGGTCACCCCGATCGGGCCGCGCCCGGCATCGATGGTGTCGCCCTCCACAGTGACCGTGCCGGGAAACCGCCCATGCACGCTGTCGCGGCGCAGCAGATGCGCGTTGGTTTCAACCGGGCCCAGATCGTTGATGGCCACGACCTCGATATCGGTCCGCCCCGCCTCAACGATCGCCCGCAGCACATTGCGCCCGATGCGTCCGAAGCCGTTGATTGCAACCTTGACCGCCATGATCCCCTCCAACACCTGAAAAATGAGCCAATGGCCGGCCCCTCAGGGACCGGCCGTCGCGGTGCCGAATAAAGGGGTGCCGGGGGCGCGGTCAATCGCAATCGTGCGCCAGCGGTCGCAATGGGCTCAGCCCTTCGGCGCACCATAGAGATCGAAGGCCACCTGAACCTGCTCGCCCACCCGGCTGAAGAGCGATGAAAAGCCGATGCCAAGCCCGTAATCCTGACGGTCGAGGTTCAGAACACCGCGGGCGCGCAAGCCGCCCTCCTCCTCCAGGATGTCGAGCTCGACGGCAAGATCCACAACCCGGCCTTTGATCTCGATCTGACCGCGGGCCATGAACCGGTTGGTGTCGATGCGCTCCAACCCGACAAGGCGAAAGGTGAAATCGGGATGCGCCTCGGCATGGAACCAATCGATGCTCTGGGCAAAATGCGTGCGCACAGGGTCGCGCAGGCGGATGCTGTCGGCACGGATGGTCAGTTCGACATCGGCGGCCTGCGGCTGGGCCGGGTCGAACACCGCACTGCCCGTCAGCGCCGAGAAGCGCCCCTCCTGCGTCGTGCCGTCTTCGACATAGGAAAACATGATCTTGCTGCGATCGGCGTCCAGCCGATACTCGGCCGCCTTGGCGCCACCGGCCAGGGCCAGGGTCGAAATCAGGGCAAGGGCGGCAAAACGGGTGGCGGTGCGGGCGGTGCGGATGAAGCGCATGGTGTCCTCCAAGGGTGTTCCGGGCGTTCCCAGGGTTTCGATGCCCCCATCATGCCCAAACAAACTAGCGCGACTGTGCTGGCCGGCACGCCTCGAAATGCGCTGTGCCGGGTTAACATCCCATCACAAAAGCGCTCGCACCCGGTCGGCAATGGCCTCGGCCGTGATGCCAAAATGCGCATAGAGATCCTTGTAGGGACCCGATGCGCCAAACCCGGCCATGCCGACGAAATCGGCCTTGGCCTCGCGCCCGCGCTCGCCCAGCAGCCATCGGTCCCAGCCCTGGCGCACCGCTGCCTCAATGCCCACGCGCACAGTGCCTGCCGGCAGCACACGCTTGCGATAGCCCTCCTCCTGCGTCTCAAAAAGCTCCCAAGCCGGCATCGACACAACCCGGGTGCCGATGCCGTCGGCCTGAAGCTGCGCCCGCGCCTGCATGGCGATGGCCACCTCTGAGCCAGTGGCAAGCAGGATCGCCGCCCGCTTGCCCTCGGCCTCGGCCAGAACATAGGCGCCCTGTGCGCTGAGATTGCGGCGTTTTGCATCCTCGCGCAGCACGGGCAGGTTCTGCCGGGTCAGCGCCAGCACCGAGGGTCCATCCACCGCGCTCAGCGCCAGATGCCAGGCCTCGGCCGTTTCCACCGCATCGGCGGGACGGAAGAGCGTGAGCCCGGGGATCGCGCGCAGCGCGGCCAGATGCTCGACCGGCTGATGGGTCGGCCCGTCCTCGCCCAGCCCGATGCTGTCATGGGTCATCACATAGACAACCCGTTGACCCATCAGGGCCGAGAGCCGCATCGCCCCGCGTGCATAATCCGAGAAAACCAGAAACGTGCCGCCATAGGGGACAAGCCCGCCATGCAGCGCAATGCCGTTCATCGCCCCGGCCATGCCATGCTCGCGAATGCCGTAATGCACATAGCGGCCCTTGCGATTGTCCGGCGCGAACACGCCCAGATCGGGGGTCAGGGTGTTGTTCGAGCCGGTCAGATCGGCCGAGCCACCAAACGTCTCCGGCATCACGGCATTGATCTCACCCAGCGCAATCTCCGAGGCTTTGCGGGTGGCGATCTCGGGCTTTTCGGCGACGAGCTTTGTGCGCAGCGCCGCGACGGCCTTTTCGAGCTTTTTGGGCGCCGTTCCGGCCACCACCCGCTCAAACTCCACCCTGCGTCCGGGTGAGAGCGCGGCGACGCGCGCCTCCCAGGCCGCCCTGTCGGCTGCGCCACGGCTGCCCGCTGCTTTCCAGGCCGATGTCACGTCTTGGGGCAGCTCGAAGGGCGGGTACGCCCAGCCATAGACCTCGCGCAAGCTGGCGATCTCACCGTCGCCCAATGGTGCGCCATGCGCCCCGGCTGTGCCTTCCTTTGTCGGCGCGCCATAGCCGATCTTGGTTTTGCAGGCGATCAGCACCGGGCGGCGCGCCGTCATCGCCGTGGTCATGGCCCCTTCAATCGCCGCCGGGTCATGCCCGTCGCAGCCGATGACCATCCAGCCCGAGGCACGAAACCGCATCAGCTGGTCGGTGACATCGGACAGCGACACCGCCCCGTCGATGGAAATGCCATTGTCGTCCCACAAAACCACCAGCCTGCCCAGGCGGTGGCGTCCGGCAAGGCCGATCGCCTCCTGGCTGATGCCCTCCATCAAGCACCCATCGCCGGCAATCACCCAGGTGCGGTGATCGACGATCTTGGTGCCAAAGCGGGCCCGCAGCGCCTCTTCGGCCATCGCCATACCGACCGCATTGGCGAGCCCCTGGCCCAAGGGGCCGGTGGTGGTTTCGATGCCCGGTGCATGGCCGAACTCCGGATGGCCGGCCGTTTTCGCGCCGAGTTGGCGGAAACTGCGCAGCTCATCAAGCGACATGCCGGGATAGCCAGACAGATGCAGCAGCCCATAAAGCAGCATCGAGCCATGACCGGCCGAGAGCACGAAGCGGTCGCGGTCGGGCCAGTCCGGTGCGGCGGCATCGTACCGCAAAAACTTCGAAAACAGCACCGTGGCGACATCGGCCATGCCCATCGGCATGCCGGGATGCCCGGATTTTGCGGCCTGCACAGCATCCACGGCCAGCATGCGCAGCGCGGTTGCCATTTGCCAGTGTTCCGTCTGCGCATTGCGCCGGTCTGCGATGGTCACGGTCGTGCCTCCCTCATCCGGCCGCCCCGGATTTTGCGCGCAGCAATAGCAGCCGCATGCCCATGGTCAAGCCGGCCCGCCAAACGCAGCGGCAGGGCGCCGCCACCCGGGGGATGTGAATTTGCTTGATCCGCGTTAGACTTGACGCCGGGGCTGAAAGAGGCGATTCGCCGACAGGAATACCCGTGCCCCAATGCCGCGCTTGCATCTATCGGCATTGGAGAGACTTGGGAGTGCGGCGCCTGATTGCAGGCGACGGGGCGGTGAACGATCGGGCAGGAAAGGGAGGTTGATGGAGGACGACCATCTAAAGGCGCTTGAATCCCGGATAGACACAGCGCTCTCTCGCATCGAGACCGCGCTGGCTGAGCCGCGCGCCGCGGCCGAGACCGTATCCAATGAGGAAGAACTGGATGCCGAGATCCGGTTGCAGGCGGAGGAAATCGTCCAGCTGCGCGGCAGGCTTGACGAGATGAAGGAAGCGCGCCGGCGCGATGCCGATGATGTCTCGGCGATTTTGGCGGATTTGCGTCCGCTCTTGGAGCAATAGCCAATGCCCGAGATCGACATTGCAATTGCCGGTCGGAGCTATCGCGTCGCCTGCGATCCGGGAGAGGAGGCGCATCTGACCGCCGCGGCACGGCTCATTGATCTGGAGGCGGAGGCGCTGCGCCGGACCGCGGGGTCGGTGCCCGAAAGCCGGCTGATGTTGATGTCCGCACTGATCATCGCCGATCGTCTCAACAGCACCGAAGCGCGCTTGCGGTCGGCTGAGGAGACGCTGCGCGACAGCGAGGCCGCGTTGCGCGCGGCGGATGCACAGCTGCGCAACGGCGTCGATGTCGCGGCCAGCTCGGCCGAACGCGAAGACCGCCTCGGGGACCGCCCGTCGCGCGATCAGCGCAATCTTTTCGCCGATGACATCGCCGACGATGCGCTGGATCTGTTGGAACGAACCGCGTCCCGCCTGGAAGCGCTGGCCGACAAGGTCGCCCCAGCCGAGTGAGCCCCAGCCGAGTGAGCCCCAGCCGAGTGAGCCCCAGCCGAGTGAGCCCCAGCCGAG
>JBCDDO010000275.1:0-4657 GCA_039180245.1 Pseudomonadota bacterium
AGCTCCTTGCCATTGGCGCGAAACACCGACCCGGTGTCACGGGTGATGCGGCGCACGATGTCGATCCGATCGGTCGCGTTCAGCGATGCCGGCGCCAGCCGGTCGGAATTGTCGAGGGTCAGCGTGACCTCGGCATAGGCGCGCGCCGGCCGATCGGCGCTGCCGGCAAAAATGACGTCCTCCATGCCCGCGCCGCGCATGGCGGTCGGGCGGTTTTCGCCCATCACCCAGCGCAACGCCTCCAAGAGATTCGATTTGCCGCAGCCATTGGGGCCGACCACACCGGTCAGGCCCGGCGCGATCACCAGCTCGGTCGGATCGACGAAACTCTTAAAGCCCAAAAGACGGAGCCGGCTGAACTGCACGGGGCGCATCCCTTTGCCTGACGCCCCGCCAAGCTTCCGCCTTGGTTGCGCCATGTCAAGGGGATGCGACAAGACCCAGCGGTTCGCTGCGAGTTATCCACAAGATATTGCGGGTGCTGTGGTGGGGCAGGGCGCTATCAAAACTTTGCCCGAAAGCCCCAACAGGCTTGCCGCTGCCGGGCCGGTCGCCCAAACTGCGCCCGGTTTGAAGCAAAGGAGCCGTCATGAGCGACATGTTGAACCTGTTGGGCATTTCCGGCTCATTGCGGGCGCAGTCTTCCAACAGCTTGCTGGTGCGCGAGGCCGCCCGGCTTTTCGGTCCCAGCACGTTCACCTTCGCCGATCTGCGTTTGCCGCTTTATGACGGCGATTTGGAGCAGGCAGACGGGCTGCCGGAGGCTGTAACGGCGCTGACCGCCCAGATCCGGGCGGCCGATGCCATTGTCATCTCCACACCCGAATACAACAAGGCGCTGCCAGGAGTGCTGAAGAACGCGCTCGACTGGATCAGCCGCCAGCCGCCGATGGCGTTCATGGGCAAGCCGGTGGCGATCATGTCTTCGGCGGCCGGGCGGGCTGGGGGAGAGCGGGCGCAGTTTTCGCTTCGGCTTTGTCTTGCAGCCTTCGGTCCGCGGCTTCTTCAGACGCCCGAAGTGATGGTCGCGGGCGCCGCAAAAGCGTTCGATGCGGATGGCAGGCTGACGGATGAAAAGGCGGTCGAAATCCTCACCGCGCAGATGCAGGCGTTGCGCGCAGAGACCGGCTGAACGGCATCGGGCCGGATCGATCTGCGGTTCCGCCGACGGCAAGACCTCGGGCCAGTTGGTCTAGGAAACCGGCAAGCAAAGCAGTGCTGGGCGGCGCGTGGGCCAGACCTTAGGGGATCGGGCCGGCAGGGCTGCGGGGTGACCGGTCACGACGGCCCGAGACCGAGATCCGGTGGTCAGACCAGCTCGCGGTAGAGCGCTGCCGCGGCGGCTTCGGTCAGCGGCAGGGGATTGCCGCCGGCGGTGGGATCGCGCACGGCCATCTCGGCCATCTGCTTGATGCGGCTGTCGTCCACACCCAGCCCCGACAGGCGCGCCGGGATGCCGAACCGCGCATTGAGCGCCTCGATCCAGGCCACGAACCCATCGAAGCCTCCCGGCACGCCCAGACAGGCCGCGGCATCTTCGATCCGCGCTTCGATCACACCGCGGTTGAACCGCAACACTGTCGGCATCACCACGGCGTTGGTGGTGCCGTGATGGGTGTTGTAGAGCGCGCCGACCGGGTGGCTGAGCGCATGCACCGCGCCCAATCCTTTCTGAAACGCCACCGCGCCCATGGCCGCAGCACTCATCATCTGACTGCGCGCCTCCAAATCCTCGCCATTGCGCACCGCGCGGGGCAGGAAGCGTCGAACCAGCCGCATGCCCTGCAGGGCGATCCCCGCGCTCATCGGATGATAAGACGGGCTGCACCAGGCCTCCAGACAATGGGCCAGCGCATCCATCCCGGTTCCCGCCGTCAAGGCAGGCGGCAGGCTCATGGTCAGCTCGGGGTCGCATATCGCGCAGGATGGCAGCATGCGCGGATGGAAAATCACTTTCTTTTCATGCGTGTCGGTGTTGCTGATCACCCCGGCGCGGCCGACCTCCGAGCCTGTGCCCGCCGTTGTCGGCACTGCCACATTGGGTGCAATCGCTGCGGCATCGGCGCGCTTCCACCAATCGCCGATATCCTCGAAATCCCAAACCGGCCGGGTCTGGCCGGCCATGAAGGCCACGGTTTTGCCCAGGTCGAGCCCGGAACCGCCGCCCAGCGCCACCACCCCGTCATGGCCACCCGCGCGATAGGCGGCGATGCCGGCGGTCAAATTCGCTTCGGTCGGGTTTGCATCGACCTCTGAAAACAGCGCATCGGTCAGCCCGCCCGCGCACAGGATCTCACGTGTCTTTGCGACCAGCGGTTGTGCCGCAAGCCCGCGATCGGTCACGAGCAGTGGCCGCAAAATCCCGGCCTCGCGACATGCCTCGGGCAGTTCGGCTATCCTGCCGGCACCGAAACGGACCAGGGTCGGATAGGACCAATTGGCGGAGGCACTTGGGGTTGCGTCGGGGGTTCTGGCGTTCATGACGTCTCGCGGTTGGGAAGACTGAGTGCCCGGCCGATCTGTTCTTTGGCTGCCGGCGGGAGGGACCAATCATGGCTGGGGCCAATCATGGCTCTGGCCCTTCATCGGGTGGCTCGATCATGCGTCGGGTCGATGGTCTGAGGGGCCAATCATGCGACGGACCCATCAATTTCGCTCGAAACCGCGGAAGATCTCCCAATCGGTCACGCAGCGGTCGTGCTCGGCCTGTTCCCACCGCGCCGCATGCAGGTAGTGGTCGATCACGGCATCGCCCATTGCCGCCCGCAGCGCCTCGGACCGGTCGAGCGCGGCGATGGCACCTCGCAGGGTCTTGGGGATCTCGCGCCCCTCACCGCCATAGGCATCGCCGGCAAAGGCGTCCTCCAGGACATATCCGCCGGCAATTCCCGCCAAACCGGCGGCAATTTGTGCGGCAAAGGCAAGGTAGGGGTTGAGATCGGCGCCGCCGATGCGGGTTTCGATCCGCAGGGCCGGGCTGTTCTGTGCCACGATGCGGTAGCCCGCCGTGCGGTTGTCATGGCTCCAGACCGCTTTGGTCGGCGCAAAGGTTCCAACTTGAAAGCGTTTGTAGCTGTTCACGTTCGGCGCCAGGAACAGCGTGGCCTCGGAGGCATGGGTCAAGAGCCCGGCCAGATACTGGCGCATCAGCGTCGACATTCCATCGGGCGCTGCGGCATCAAAGAAGGCCGGCCCGTCCTGTGCGACCAAGGATTGGTGGATGTGGCAGGAGGATCCGGCCGCCGTGGTGTCGTATTTGGCCATGAAGGTCGCGGCAAAGCCCTTGGCCCAGGAAATCTCCTTCACCGCATTCTTGGTGATGACATGGGTGTCGGCGGCATCAAGCGCGTCTGAATAGCGCACATTGACCTCTTCTTGCCCCGCCCAGGCCTCGCCTTTGGTGTTCTCCACCGGCACCCCGGCGCCGAAAAGGCCGTTGCGGATCGCCCGCATCACGCCCTCCTCCTTGGACGTCTGGAAGATGTGGTAATCCTCGTTATAGGTGCTGACCGGGGTCAGCCCGCGATAACCGCTCCCATGCGCGGCCTCGTAGCTCTCCTTGAACAGGTAGAATTCGAGCTCAGAGGCCATCATCGGCTGAAGCCCCAGCTTCGTGGCCCGGGCAATCTGGGCTTTGAGAATGGCGCGGGGCGAGACCGGCACCTCTGCCGCGCCGTCATGGTCGAAGACGTCACACAGCACCAGTGCGGTGCCTTCCAGCCATGGAACCCGCCGCATCGTCGACAGATCCGGCCGCAGGATGTCGTCGCCATAGCCGCGGTTCCAGGAGGCGATGGCATAGCCCGGAACCGGCTCCATCTCGACATCCGTGGTCAGGAGGTAGTTGCAGGCATGGGTTTCCTGAACACCCGAATCCAGAAAATGCCGGGCGTGGAACCGTTTGCCCATCAGCCGGCCCTGCATGTCGGTCTGGGCCATGATGACAGTGTCGATCAGCCCCAGATCCACATCCTCGGCAAGGGCGTCGAGCGTTAGATTGCCCGGCATGGCTGACCTCCTTCGCAAGGCGTGCGGCCCATAGGAATGGGCAGTCACGCCGCTCCGGCACGTTCGGGCAGGTGTCAAAGCAGCACAAATTGGTCCGTGCCGCAGCGGCCCACCCCACGCGCGGTTCACCGTTTAGTTGTGACACCCCGCTGTGCGATTGTCCAAGCGCTTGATGCTGGCAAAGAAAATCCTGCCACTCTGTGGAACCACAAAGCGCGAAGCCGCGACCGAATCGCGGGTCCAAATTGTGACGCGCCAGCGGGGCAACAGACCGCCGCTGGCGCGTCGGCAGACGGCGCTACCCGCCTGCCGAATGTGTGGTCCCAGCCCGACCGCGCTGCATCGCAGATACACCGCCGGTACTGCATCCGATGCGCGCATGACTGGCGCTGGCCACTGGACCCCACGGCGCGGCTCGAGGGGTAACCGCGCCGCGCTATTAAGGGCGGTGGATGGGACGACACCGTGTCCGATCACCGTTGTCGGTGGTGTGGCGCCCGTCTGTGAACTTGGTCACACAAGCCAATTTGCCTGGGGCAAGCCGTTCGAGCACGCCACGAACCGCCCCGCACCGCCGCTTGTGTCGCGGTGTTGGGCGCTGGCCATTGGACCGCCGGCACGGCCCAGGTCATTGGCCGTGCAGTGCGCG
>JBCDDO010000276.1:0-4653 GCA_039180245.1 Pseudomonadota bacterium
ACGAGGTGCCCGAAGCCCTCGACGCGCCGATGCTGCGCGCCGGCAATGCGGGCGCGGTCTACCTTCGCGTCGGGGATACAGTGTTCGGTCCGCTCGGCACGGGCGCCAGCATCGCGCGGCGGGTGGCACTGACGGCCAACGAGATTTCGGCGTCCTGGCCAAAGGCCGAAGACACGGCTTTCACCGCCCGGATCATATCGCAAAGTGCTCGATTGCCCGAAGCCGCGGAGGACACGCAAAGCGCGACGGAGTGATCACGCATAAGGTGCCGCATGGCATGACAAGCTCTCTGCGAATGCATATCTTTCGCCCAGTGATCGGACCGAAATGTCGTTTGGCCTGCCGGCCTGCATGGCTGCGAGGAGAAAGTTCATGCTGAATGCTGTTCGCCCCTGGCGAAGCATCGAACGGCGGGCCAGCCGTCAGATCCATGTCGGGCCGGTGCCGATCGGCGGCGATGCGCCGATATCGGTGCAGACAATGACCAACACCGACACCCGCGATGCCGCAGCGACCATCGCACAGGTTGCGGCCTGCGCCGAGGCCGGCGCGGATATTGTCCGCGTTTCGGTGCCCGACCAGGAAAGCAGTGCCGCGTTGCACGAGATCGTCAAGGCCGCGCCAGTTCCGATCGTGGCCGACATCCATTTCCATTACCGTCGTGCCATCGAATCTGCCGAAGCCGGCGCGGCCTGCCTGCGGATCAACCCGGGCAATATCGGCGCGCCCGAACGCGTGCGCGAGGTGGTGCGGGCGGCCCGCGACCATGGCTGTTCGATCCGCATCGGGGTGAATGCCGGAAGCCTGGAGCGGCATCTTCTGGAAAAATATGGTGAGCCCTGTCCAGAGGCGATGGTGGAAAGCGCGCTCGACCATATGCGTCTGCTGCAGGACAATGACTTTCACGAGTTCAAGGTCAGCGTGAAGGCCTCGGACGTGTTCCTGGCCGCCGCTGCGTATCAGGGGATTGCCGAGGCCTGCGATGCCCCGATCCATTTGGGCATCACCGAGGCTGGCAGCTTTGTCTCCGGCACGGTCAAATCCGCCATCGGTCTGGGCAATCTGCTGTGGATGGGCATTGGCGACACGCTGCGGGTCAGCCTGTCGGCCGATCCGGTCGAAGAGGTGAAGATCGGCTTTGAAATCCTCAAATCGCTGGGCCTGCGGCATCGCGGCGTGACCATCATCTCCTGCCCCTCCTGCGCGCGACAGGGGTTTGACGTGATCAAGACCGTCGGTGTGCTGGAAGAACGGCTGGGGCATATTCAAACCCCGATCACGCTCTCGATCATTGGCTGCGTGGTCAACGGTCCGGGCGAGGCGCTGATGACCGATATCGGTTTTACTGGCGGCGGGGCGGGCTCGGGCATGGTCTATCTGGCCGGAAAGCAGGACCACAAGAAAGACAATGCTCAGATGATCGACCACATAGTCGAGCTGGTCGAGGCACGGGCAGATGAGATTCGCAAGGCGGAGATGGCGGCTGAATAAATGCGCTTTATTGTTTTCACAATCGTTCTTGGTGCTCTGCTGTTGAGTGGAGTTGCGGTCTATATGATCCGCACGGTCCGACACACGCCGATTGAGAGATGGCATGTCGACCCAATGGCCGTTGCCAACCCACCCTCGCCGAACTTCTACCGCATCGGTCCGCGTGGGGTGCAAACCGCGCCGGTCGATGACGAGTCGCCGGCCTATGGCGTGTCGCCGGAGGATTTGGCCCGAGCGCTCGACGAGTTTGCGCTGCGCCAGCGCGACACGCGCCGCATTGCCGGCCAGCCGTCGGATCTGTGGATGACCTATGTCCAGCGCACGCCGCGGCTGAAGTTCCCCGACTATATCTCGGTGCGGGTGATCGGGCTGGATGATGGCCGCTCGACCGTGTCGATTTTTGCACGCGCGCGCTTTGGCTAGGGCGATATGGGGGTGAACCGGGCACGGGTTTTGCGCTGGCTGGAGGCGCTGTCCCCGCTGGAATCCGACGCCCCCCCGGCGCAGGAGCCGAGCGATCCGGCCGACGATGCCGAGGGCGTCGCGGATCCGGTTGAGGCGATCACCGATCCAGCAGCGCCCGACCCGATCAACCCCAACGGCGCAACCCAGGTCGCCGAGCCGCCCGAGGATCCGCGCCGTCCGGCAGCCTCACCCCCCGGAGATGGCGAGGACACCACCCCCGTTGAATGACATCGGCTGAGAGGCGCAGCCGTCATGCTGTCGGCGCCAGATGGTGTTGTTCTGGCCACGGGCCATGTCGCAGAGCGCGGTGAACTCGCGTCCGTTGATGGTCAGGCAGGCAAGCCGGCCCACCTCGACCTCGTCGCCGCTTGTGTCGCGGCACACGCAGTCCGGACCGGTTTGCGCGGTTTCGGGCGCCGAGGCTGGCAAGGCCTCGGCCTCGGCCGCCAACAGGCCCGGGGCTGCGAGCACGGCAAAGGCTGCAGCAGCCAAGAGGGTGGCGGGTCGTGGGACAATTGGGCGATTCATCCCCAAACCCTAGCATGCATTTGTGCACCTGCCGACAAGTGCTTGACCTGGTCGGGCGCCGGGGCCATCTCTGCGCGCGATGATCCAACCCGACCAGCTCGACCGAATTCTCGACCGATTTGCCTATCTCGAGGCCCGGCTCGCCGATGGCGTGGCGCCGGATGAGCTTGCGCAGCTGTCGCGGGATTATGCCGCACTGAAGCCGGTCGCCGAAACGGTCACGGCATACCGCCAGCTTATTGCAGAGATTGCCGCGGCCCAGGGTCTGCTCGACGATCCGGAGATGGCAGAGCTGGCGCGCGATGAGATCGCCGATCTTGAAGCGCGCCTGCCGCAGATGGAGCGCGACCTGCGCCTTGCGCTGCTGCCGCGGGATGTGGCGGACGAGCGCGCGGCCATTTTGGAGATCCGTCCCGGCACGGGCGGCGAGGAGGCCGCGCTTTTTGCCGGCGATCTGATGCGGATGTATCTGCGCCATGCCGAAGCGCGTGGCTGGCGGATGGAGATCCTGGAGGAAAGCCTCACCGAGCTGGGCGGTGTGCGCGAGCTTGTGGCCATGGTGACCGGCGACAAGGCCTTCGCGCGGCTCAAATTCGAGAGTGGCGTGCACCGGGTCCAACGCGTGCCGGCAACCGAATCCGGCGGGCGCATCCACACCTCGGCCGCCACCGTTGCCGTGTTGCCCCAGGCCGAGGAGACCGAGATCGACATTCCCGCCAGCGACATCCGCATCGACACAATGCGCGCAAGTGGCGCCGGGGGGCAGCATGTCAACACAACAGATTCGGCGGTGCGCATCACCCACCTGCCCTCGGGCATCGTGGTCACAAGCTCGGAGAAATCGCAGCATCAGAACCGTGCACAAGCCATGCAGGTGCTGCGGGCAAAGCTCTACGATCTGAAGCGGCAAGCGGCTGCGGATGAACGCGCGGCCGACCGGCGCGAGCAAGTAGGGTCGGGTGACCGATCGCAGCGCATCCGCACTTACAATTTTCCGCAAGGGCGGGTGACCGATCACCGGATCGGGCTGACGCTGCACCGGCTTGATCAGATCCTTGCCGGCGATCTGACCGAAGTGACAGATGCGTTGGTGGAGGCGGACCAGGCCGCGCGGCTTGCCGCGATGGAGGCGTGACCCGCGCCCAGGCGCTGGCCGCAGCCATCGCGCGGCTTGAGGCGGCAGAGGTTCCGGGCGCGGCGCGCGATGCAAGGCTGTTGTTGCGCGCGGCGGCCGGTCTGGGCGCGGCGCAATTGACCCCGCGGCTCGGCGCGCCGATCGGCACGTCCGAAGCGCAGGTTTTTGAGGCCTTCATTGCCGCGCGCTGTGCCCGCCAGCCCGTGTCCCAGATCCTGGGCGAACGCATCTTTTGGGGCAGGGCGTTTGATATCACCCCCGACGTGCTCGACCCGCGACCGGAAACCGAAACGCTGATCGCTACAGCGCTCAACGGCCCGACGCCGCAGCGCATTCTCGATCTGGGCGTTGGGTCCGGGGCGCTCTTGGTGACGCTGCTGGCCGAATGGCCAGAGGCCCAGGGGCTGGGCGTCGACATCTCCCCCGCGGCCTTGGCGGTCGCCGCGCGCAATGCCAAAAAGCTCGGCGTTGGCAACCGGGCCGAATTGCGCCGGAGCGATTGGCTCTCGGCCGTGTCGGGTCGCTTCGATCTGATCCTGTGCAACCCGCCCTATATCGGTGCGGACGAGCTTGCGGGGCTGGCGCCGGAGCTGCGGTTTTGGGAGCCGCGCGCGGCACTGAGCCCCGGTCCGGATGGGCTTTGCGTGTACCGGTACTTAAGTGTCAATCTAGAGTTGCACTTGACGCAATCCGGTCGTGCTCTCTTTGAGCTTGGTCGCGGTCAGGCGGCAGGAGTCCAAGAAATATATTTGGAATCAAAAGGTTGGAGAGTTTCATTTGTTAAGGATATGGACGGTGTCGACCGGTGTGCGATAGTGCAGCGATGACACAGTTTAGGCAATAATCCGCCTAAGTTGACATTTACACAGGGTGCAGGGGTTGCTGTCGCGTGGCCTCGCGCGTACAACCATCCCACCCAGACGGATATGGGGTGTTGGGGATTTTTGCAGCCGCCCCTCCAGTCCGGGGCGTTTGACGACAACACACCCGGGCAGGGCCCGGAGTTCGTCGAACTGGTCAAGTTGCTCTCCAAC
>JBCDDO010000277.1:0-4643 GCA_039180245.1 Pseudomonadota bacterium
AGCGGGTGCTGACCCAGATGGCCCGGGCGGGGACCGATCTGATCTTCTCGACCTCGTTTGGCTATATGGATCAGGTGATCAAGGTCGCCCGGCAGTTCCCGGACGTGAAGTTCGAGCATGCCACGGGCTATAAGCGCGCCGACAATGTCGCGACCTATTCGGGGCGGTTTTACGAGGGCCGGCATGTTCGAACTTCACGTCCGGGAACTGCCGCGCGACCTTGATCACCTGATCCATATAGCCAAACGAGGTCGAGAAGATCAGATCGGTCCCCGCCCGGGCCATCTGGGTCAGCACCCGCTCGGCATCCGGCCCCTCGGGCACGCTTTCCACAAAGGTGGTTTCGACCTTCTCGCCCAGCGCGGCCTCGATCGCCAGCCGGCCCTTGTCATGCTCATAGGACCAGCCATAATCGCCCACGGGGCCGACATAGATAAAGCCCACCTTCAGCGTCTCCTGCTGCGCCATCGCGCCGCTGGCCAACAGCGCCACTGCAGCAGCGGCCACCACCTTCTTCAGTCCCATTCCCGTCTCCTTTCGGTTTCCTTCAGTTAGCTTGAGGCCCGGAACACCCGGCCCAGGGCGGCCGGCGCGTTCAGCGCCGCCCGGCTCCGGTCGGCCGAGATCAACACCAGGACCAGGATCGTCACCAGATAGGGCGTCATAGAGAGCCAGGCCGAGCCGATGTCGAGCCCCAGGGCCTGCAAATTGAGCTGCAGGATCGTCACCCCGCCGAAGAGCCAAGCGCCCAAGAGCACGCGCCAAGGCTTCCAGGAGGCGAAGACGACGATGGCCAGCGCAATCCAGCCCGCGCCGGCGGTCATCCCCTCGGTCCATTGCGGCACCCGGATGAGGCTCAGATAGGCCCCGCCCAGCCCCGCGCAGGCGCCGCCGAAGGCAATCGCGGCCAGCCGGATCGCGACCACCGGATAGCCCAGGGCATGGGCGGCATCATGGCTCTCGCCCACCGCCCGCAGGATCAACCCCGCCCGGGTGCGGCCCAGGAACCACCAGGTGCCGGCGACCAGCCCCACGGCCAAATAGAGCATTGCGTCATGGCCGAAGAGAAGCGGCCCCAGCACTGGCAGATCGCTCAGCCCAGGCAGGTCGAGCTGCGCGGTCGAGGGCGGTTTGATCCCTGAATAGGGCTGGCCGATCAGCGCCGCCAGACCCAGCCCGAAGAGCGTCAGGGCCAAGCCGGTGGCGACCTGATTTGACAACAGCAATTGCGTGAGCAGACCGAAGATCAGGGACAGGGCGGCCCCGGCAAATGCGGCGGCCAAAAACCCCAGCGCGGGGCTTTCGCTTTCCACCGCGACGGCAAAGCCAGCGATCGCGCCCAGGATCATCATCCCTTCCACGCCGAGATTGAGCACGCCGGCCTTTTCCGCCACCAGCTCGCCGGTTGCGGCCAGGATCAGCGGCGTTGCGGCCACCAGCAGGCTTGCGATCAGCGCAACCGGGTCGAGGGCAGAAAAATCCATCAGGCGGCCCGTCGCGCCGGCGCGCGGACCAGCCGGTAGCCGACGAAAATATTGAGGGCCAGCAGCGAGAAGAGCAGCATGCCGCGAAAAACCTCATTGGCCGCAGCAGGGACGCCCAGGCCGAATTGCGCGCCCTCACCGCCCACATAGGTGATGGCCATCACCCCGCCGGCCAGCACCACACCGATCGGATCGAGCCGGCCAAGATAGGCCACGATGATCGCGGTGAACCCATAGCCGACTGGCAGCGCCGGGGCGAGTTGACCCGCAGGTCCCGCGACCTCGAACATGCCGGCAAGACCCGCAAGGGCGCCCGAAGCGCACAAGCTGATCACCACGATCCGGTTCGGGCGGATCCCGGCAAAGGCGGCCGCGCGGGGTGCCTCGCCCATCAGTCGGATGGCAAAGCCCAAGACATGCCAGCGCATCAGCGCCCAAAAGACCGCGACCAGCATCAGCGTCACCAGCACCCCGGCATGCACCCGGGTGAATTCGACGATCACCGGCAGCACAGCGCTGTCGTGAAAAAGCCGCGAAAGCGGGAAGTTGAAGCCCTGCGGGTCGCGCAGCGGGCCGGAGACCATGGCGATCAGAAACTGCTCGGCGACATAGACCAGCATCAGGCTGACCAGGATCTCATTGGCATTGAAGCGGACCTTGAGCAGGGCGGGGATCAGCGCCCAGCCCGCGCCGGCCAAAAGCCCCGCCAGCGCCATCAACGGCAAGAGCCAGATCCCCGGCACGTCGTAAAAGGCAAGCGCCACGGCGCTTGCCGCAGTTGCGCCCATGATGAACTGGCCCTCGGCGCCGATGTTCCACACGCCCGCGCGAAACCCCAGCGAGAGCCCCAGCGCGATCAGCACGAGTGGGGCGCCTTTGACCAGAAGTTCCGAGCGCGAATAGGGATCGAGCAGCGGATCGAGAAAGATGATGCGCAGGGCGGCGAGCGGATCCTTGCCCAGCGCGGCAAAAAGCGCGGCACCCAGAACCAGCGTCAGGCCGACGGCAAGAACCGGGGTGGCGATCTGCATCGCGCGGCTGGGCTCGGGACGCGCTTCAAGCCGCCACATCGGCACCTCCCATCATCAGGCCGATCTGATCGATGGTCAGTCCCGTGGTCGGCCGCGGCGCGGTCAGTCGCCCCGCGACCATCGCCGCAAACCGGTGGCTTATCTCCATGAGCTCGTCGAGATCCTGGCTGATGGCAATCACCCCGGTGCCCTGTGCGGCAAGCTCGACCAGCGCGGCGCGGATGGCGGTGGCGGCAGCGGCATCGACCCCCCAGCTCGGCTGATTGACCACCAACAGCTCGGGGCGTTGCAACACCTCCCGCCCAATGACGAATTTTTGCAGATTGCCGCCTGACAGCGACCGGGCGGCATGGCTCACCCCCGGGGTGCGCACATCGAAGGCCTTGACCACGCGGGCCGCAAAATCGGCCGCCGCACCCCAGCGAATAAAGCCCGCCGGCGCCAGGGCTTCGCGGGTCATGGCCGAGAGCGCGGCGTTCTCGGTCAGGCTCATTTCCGGCGCGGCGGCATGGCCCAGCCGCTCTTCGGGGGCCGCGCAGATCCCCAAGGCGCGCCGGGCATTCGGCCCCAAGGCCCCCACCGGCCGGCCGCGCAGCCGAACGGTGTTGGCCGGGGTTCGACGCTCGCCCGAAAGGGCGGCCAGAAGCTCCTCCTGACCATTGCCGGCCACACCCCCAATGCCCAGGATCTCACCTGCCGCAAGCGTAAACCCGATCTCGCGCAAGGCCGTGCCGAACGCGCCTGACGCGTCCAGGGATAGCCCGGCCACCTCGAGCAGGGTCTCGCTTTGCATCTTCTGCGCGCGCGCCGGGGCCGCAAGCACCGCACCGATCATCATCTCGGCAAGGCTTCGGGCGGTTTCCTCGCGCGGATCGCACAGCGCGACCACCCGCCCGGCCCGCAGAATGGTCGCGCGGTCGCAGAGTGCGCGGATCTCGTCGAGCTTGTGGGAGATGTAAAGGATCGCCACCCCGTCGGCGGCCAGCTTACGCAGTGTTGCAAAAAGCTGCGCCACCTCGCCCGGGGTCAGCACCGAGGTCGGCTCGTCCATGATCAACAGCCGCGGCGATTGCAGCAGACAGCGGATGATCTCCACCCGCTGGCGCTCGCCCGCCGAGAGCGTGCCGACCAGCCGGTCGGGATTGAGCGGCAGCCCATAGGTCTCCGACACCTGCCGGATCCGGTCGCTGAGCGCCGCGCCCGTGCGGCCCTGCGGCATGCCCAGAGCGATGTTTTCGGCCACGCTCAACGCCTCAAAGAGCGAGAAATGCTGGAAGACCATCGCAATGCCGGCCGCCCGCGCCGCGGCGGGCCCGCTGGGGGCATAGGCCGCCCCCTCCAGATGCATGGTCCCGGCATCGGGGCGCACCAATCCGTAGATTGTCTTGACCAGGGTCGATTTGCCGGCGCCGTTTTCGCCCAAAAGCGCGTGGATTTCGCCCGGTGCGATGCTCAGATCCACGGCGTCATTGGCCAGGACGCCGGGATAGCGCTTGGTCAGCCCGGTCAGCGACAAAAAGCTCATGCCGCGCCCCGCCTGTTCTGAAGCACGCCGTGCGGGAGCCGCAGAAGCTCGGCAGCGACCCCGATGGCGATGGCCGCTGGCGTTTTGCCCAGGTGCTTGTCGCCAATGGGGCAAGTCAGCCGTGCGACGGTGGTTTCGCTGTGCCCAAGGCCGCGCAGACGTGATCGGAAGCGCGCCGCCTTGCTGGCCGAGCCGATCAGCCCCGCAAAGCCGAAGGGCTGGGCCAGGATCCGGTGGCAGATCTCCAGATCCAGAGCATGGGAATAGGTGAGCACCAGATGTGCGGCCTCCGGGCCGGCCAGGCGCACCGCGTCAGCCGGGTTGGCGGCGACCAGCCGCTCCGCATGGTCGGGAATATCAGCGGGAAAGCGCGCGGGGGCGTCATCGACCCAAAGGACCCGCCAGGGCAGCGCGTCCAGAACATGCACAATCGCGCGCCCGACATGCCCCGCACCGTAAAGAACCAGCATGCGCGGCTGCTCGGCCCAGGGTTCAGCGAGCCATCCCGCCTCGATTGCCACGGGCCCGGGGCCCGCCGCGCCCGAGCGCACTGCCCGGGTGAGCGCCCGTGCGCCGAACGGCGCGCGCGTTGCACTGAGCCCG
>JBCDDO010000278.1:0-4641 GCA_039180245.1 Pseudomonadota bacterium
CGCTGCGCCAGGTCATCGAGGAGGAGTTCCTCTCGGTGATGAGCCGCGAGCAAGGCAGCAAGAAGCCCGCGGTGCTCTTGGCCGGGCTGATGAACCATGTCTCGGGCGCGGCGCGCGAGCAGTTTCTGGCCGATCTTGAATCCGACGAGCCCGAATTTGCCGCCGAGGTTCAGCGGGTGATGTTCACCTTTGCCGACATCGCCGCACGGCTCAACCCGCGCGACGTCGCCTCGGTGACCCGCGGGGTCGACGAGGATGTGCTGATGACGGCGCTGAAAACCGGCATGGAGACCGATCCGCCGGTCGTGGAATTCGTGCTCGGGAACCTGGCAAAACGGCTGTCGGAGCGCATGAGCGAGGATCTCGAAGCGATGCAGGCGCCGCCGCTCAAGGAGGGCGAGACCGCGCAGGCCGAGATCATCAAGGTCATTCAGGAGATGGCCCGCAAGGGAGAGATCAAGCTGATCCAACCCGAGGCCGCCGACGACGATTGACGGCAGCCGCGCCTGGGCCGTGGGCCCAGGGTGTTGCGGGTGAGCGTGCGGTGCAGGCGCCGTTCGGCACCCTCTTTTTTTGGGCGCAACGGGGCGCCCCACCGCGGATGGTCAGTTCAAGGCGCCAAGGCTTGCTTCGATCGCGGTGCGCATGTCGGCTGCCGAAAACGGCTTTGCGACAAACTGGTCGACCAGATCGGCCGAGGCCTGGTCGCGATAGGCATCCGAGGTCGCCAGAAACACC
Source organism: Pseudomonadota bacterium (assembly GCA_039180245.1). GTDB lineage: Bacteria > Pseudomonadota > Alphaproteobacteria > Rhodobacterales > Rhodobacteraceae > J013. Next base: position 739 of record JBCDDO010000278.1, read on the forward strand.
GGGATCCGGTTGAACACCGGGTGGTCCTTGATCTTTTGGGCCAGCTCGAGCCCGGTGAGCCCGGGCATGTTGAGATCGGAAATCACCACATCGAACATTTTGGTGTTCATCACATCGAGCGCGCCTTCGCCGGTCGCAGCCAGCGAGACATCGACAACCCCGATCTGCTTGAGCGCCTGGCGGGCCAGACCGCGCATGGTCTGCTGGTCGTCGACAACGAGCACCTTGAGGGATTTTGCGGCAGGCATTTTTGGTCTCCTTGAGGGGTCGGGATCAGGCGGTGGGGCCAACGGCAAGCCGCGCGCGGCTGTGATCTCGGATGCTGCCGGCCAGGGCGGCGAGCGAGAGCTCGCGCGACACTGCGCCCAGGGCCCGTGCGGCTTTGGGCATGCCATAGACCACGCAGCTGTCGGCCACCTGGCCCAGGCAGGTGGCGCCGGCGCGATGCATGGCCAGCAGACCTTCCGCACCGTCGCGGCCCATGCCGGTCAAGATGATGCCGAGCGCCTGGTTGCCGGCGGCGGTGGCGGCGCTGAAAAACAGCGTGTCGACCGAGGGGCAATGTCCGGAGACCGGGGTGGTGCCGCCCAACCGGGTGGCAAGCCCCGCGCCGCTGCGCACAAGCTCAAGATGCCGGTCGCCCGGAGCGATGCGCACAGCACCGGCGCCAAGCGGCTCACCATCGCGCGCTTCGGCAATGTCGAGCCCGGTTTCCGCGGCCAGCCGGTTGGCAAAGCGCGCGGTGTAGCCCGGCGGCATGTGTTGGGTGATCACGATCGGCGTCAGCCCGACGGAGAGCTCGCGGAACATGTCGCTCAGCGCCCCGACCCCGCCGGTGGAGGCGCCGATCGCCACCACCCGCCGGCTGGTCGCCGCGGCCGGTTTGGGCGCTGCTGCGGGCGCGGCCGGCGCGCGCTTTGGCGGGGCCGCGGCCCGGCGGCGCACGGTTGCCCCCGCCGCGCCATGCACCGCCCGGCGCAGAATCGGCCCCCAGGCGGCGAGCCCATCGGCCCCGGCGGGTTTGGCAAGCGCGTCCACCGCACCGATAGCCAGCGCCTCAAGCGCGGTTTCGGTGCCGCGTGCGGTCAGGCTGGAGACCATGATCACCGGCGTGGGGCGCAGCTCCATGATCTTTTCAAGAAAGGCAATGCCGTTCATGCCCGGCATTTCCACATCAAGGGTGATGACATCTGGATTGTGGGTGCGGATCAGCTGCCGCCCCTCCACCGTGTCGGCAGCCAGGCCGACCACCTCGATATCGCCCTCGCGTTCAAGCGACGCCTGCAACATGCGGCGCATCAGCGCGCTGTCGTCGACCACCACGACCCGTATCGGCGTTTTGTGCATGACCGCCTCAGAACAGCTCGACACCGCCGGAGCGCGGCGCCGACTGCGCGCGCGCCTTCAGCGCCAATTCTTCCTGCCGGAGGCGGCGGTTTTCTGCGACCGGAAGCTTGAGCACCGTGGCGCGACCGCTGGTGGGAAAGTAAAACACCCGCCGCGCGCGCGCGCCGCCCAGATCCGCCGCGATCAGCGTGATGCCCTCGCGCCGCAGATATTCGGTCACAAAGCGGCCATTGCGATCGCCCACCGTCTCTTCGGCGCTGACATCGATGACATTGCCGCCGCCGAAGACCTTTGCCTCCAGCCGGTCCTTGCGCCCGCCCTGCTTGAGAATGTCGTTGATCAGAAGCTCCATGGCGTTCACGCCGTAGCGCGCCGATCCCTTATCCGCGCCCGCCCCGTCGGGCAGCAAAAAATGGTTCAGCCCGCCAGTGCCGGTTTTCGGATCGCGCACGCAGGCCGCAACGCAGGAGCCCAAGAGGGTGACCAGCGCAACATCCCCGCCGATTTCGATGGCGTGATCGCCCGGCAGCACTGTGCGGGTCATGACATTCATCTTGGCGTCCCAGAAGGTTCCGGAACCCGTTCGTGCTGACGCTGCGTTGGTCACGGCTTTCTCCTGTAAATGGTGCGTCCCAGGGCCTTGAGGGCCTTGTGTTCGCCAAGTAGGGATTCGGAGTGGCCGAGATAAAGCGCGCCATCCTTGGTCAGTTTTTCTGCAAACCGGTCGATCAAACCGGCTTTTGTTTCGGCATCAAAGTAAATCAGAACGTTCCGGCAGAATATCGCGTCGAACGGGCCGCCGAAGGGCCAGTTTTCGAGAAGATTGAGCTGGCGAAAGCGAATTTGATCACGCAAACCCGGCCGGACCTCATGGCTGCCATCCGGCTGGGCGGTGAAATGACGCTTCTGCAGTCCCGCATCCATCTGCGCAAACCGCTCGGCGCTGTACCGCCCTGCGGAGGCGCGCGCCAAAACCGCGCTGTCCAGATCGGTCGCCAGCAGCTTGTAATCCCATTTCCGGCTCAGCGCGCCGACCTCGTCGAGCGTCATCTGAATGGTGTACGGCTCCTCGCCCGTCGAGCAACCGGCCGACCAGATGCGCAGCCGTTGCGCGCCGCGGTCCATGCGCGGGCGGATGATTTCGTCGCGGAGATGGTCGAAATGATGCGACTCGCGAAAAAACGACGTGAGATTGGTGGTGATCGCATTGATCAGCTCCCCGACCTCATCCTTGGCATCCGGACCGGCCAGATAGGCCAGATACGCCTCAAAGCTCTCCAGCTGCAGCACCCGCAACCGCTTGGTGAGCCGGGTGCACACCATCTGGCGTTTGTGCTCCTTCAAGACGATGCCGGTCAGGCCGTACACCCGCTGCGCGATGTCGGCAAAGACTGCCGGCGACAGGAGGATGTCGGAACCAGCGCGCGATGCAGCTGGCGCGGTTTGGGCGCGGGTCATGTTCAGAAATCCGACCAATCGCCGCCATCGGCCGCTGCAATCGCGGCGCCCGACGCCGCCGCCGAGGTCGCCCCTGAGGCCGCCCCGGAGGCCGCCCCGGAGGCCGCTGCCGCCGGTTTTGGCGCAGCGGCTGGCGCCGCCCGGGTCGACGCGGCGACCGCCTGCCATTCCGCGTCATGGCGCGCCTCGACCGTTTTGCGCCCGGCGCCGGCATCCTCCGGATCGCTCTGATCGGATCCCGCCCGCGTCGGCGCCGGCAGACTTGCGCGCGCGGCGGAACGGTCGGTGCCGGTCTCAAAGAAGCTGATCTTTTGTGAGAGTTCGGCCGCAAGATCGGCCATCGACCGCGCCGCACTGGCACTTTCGTCGGCCACGTTGGCGTTGGCCTGGGTCATCTCATCCATATGGCTGACCGAGTTGGAGATCTCCTCGACCCCGGTCGATTGCTCGCGGCTTGCCGAGGAGATGTCCTGGATCGTTTCGGCCACCCGGGCCACGCTGTTGACAATGCCCGACAGCGCCTCGCCGGTGCCATGGACAAGATCCACGCCGCGGGAGACATGCGTCGCGCTGGCCGAGATCAGCGCCTTGATGTCGCGCGCGGCTTCGGCCGAGCGCTGGGCAAGCGTGCGCACCTCCGAGGCAACAACCGCAAACCCTTTGCCGGCCTCGCCGGCCCGGGCTGCCTCGACGGCCGCATTGAGCGCGAGAAGGTTGGTCTGGAAGGCGATCGAATCGATCACCGAGATGATGTCGGAGATCCGGTCGGAGCTTTGCGAGATCTCCGACATGGCCGAGACCGCCTGCTCGACCACACCCTGACCCTCGCGCGCCTGGTCGGCCGCAGAGCCGGCAAGCTCGGTGGCGCGCCCGGCGCTTTCGGCATTGGTGCGCACATTGGCCGTCATCTCTTCCATGGTCGCGGCGGTTTGCTCCAGCGAGGCCGCCTGGCTTTCGGTGCGCCCGGAAAGATCGTTGGAACCGGACAGGATGCCGGCGCTGGTCTCCTGGATCTTGCCTTCGGTCGCGGCAATGTCGTCGACCAGCCCGGCCAGCTGACCGAGCGAGGCGTTCATCACCCGCGCCAGCGCCTCGAAG
>JBCDDO010000279.1:0-4640 GCA_039180245.1 Pseudomonadota bacterium
AGCCTCTATCTCGCCTTCCTCAACCTGTTCCAGTTCCTGCTGATGTTCTTCGGCTCACAAGAATAGCCTGGGACATCACTGAACCTGTGCAAGGGCCGGCCTGTGCCGGCCCTTTTTCTTCTCCGCATGCATTTCGGGTGCCGGGCCAGGCGCCAATGCGATGCGGGCCGGGGTGTTCCCCGGCCCTTTCTTTTTGCCCGGCAAAAAGAAAGGCGGAGCCTGAGGCTCCGCCGCATCGCTTTCCGCCAGTGGCAGCCGAGGCATCAAGCCTCCGGCCGAAAGGCATGTGGTTACTTGATCTTGCCTTCCTTGTACTCGACATGCTTGCGCGCGACGGGATCGTACTTGCGTACGTTCATCTTCTCCGTCATCGTCCGCGCGTTCTTCTTCGTCACATAGAAATGCCCAGTGCCGGCCGTCGAGTTCAGGCGAATTTTGATCGTGGTTGGCTTGGCCATCTAAGATCCCCCAGACCGGTGCGGCCGGACGCGGCGCGCGAGACGCCGTATCTGCCCGTTGACGTGCGGGAAGTCAAGCGGGTCGGCGCGGACCGCTGCTAAAGCGCAACGAATTCGGAGCGCTCGGCGTCGTGACGAAAGAAGGGCACCGGCCGATCCGCCTCTGGCGACGCCAGGATCTCGGCAAGCTCTGCGAGCACAATCTCAGTGATGAACGGCATTTCGAGCTCGCGGGCCCGATTGAGCGGGATCCAGCGCAAATGGCTCAGCTCGCCCGAGGCGCCAGAAAAATCGTCCGGATCGCCGACGACCTGCCCGGCATCGGCCATAAAGAACCGCGCGTCAAACCGGCGCGGACGCCCGGGTGGCGTCACAGCGCGAAACATGAAGCGCAGCCTCTCGCTGGAGGGTCGCAGCCCTTGGTCGAGAAACGCCCGCCAGCCATCTGGCGCCGGGCCGATGCCGTCATTGGTGGCGGGCGCGCCGAGCGCGAGGCCGGTTTCCTCAAAGGTCTCGCGGATTGCCGCCAGCGCCAACGCCGGACCGAGCCCCAGCGCTGCAGAAGCCGCAAGGCGCACGGCACAGCTTGGGTTCAGCGGCGCCTCGCCCATCGCCAGATCGTCGCCATCCACCGCGCCGCCCGGAAAAACGAATTTCGACGGCATGAAGGCCGCGGCCGCACCGCGTTGGCCCATCAGCACATGCGGGTGCCCATCGCTGTGCCGCACCAGCAGCAATGTTGCCGCGTCGCGAACGCGCGTCTTGTCGGGCGAGGCGTCCATCATCAGCGATTCATAGCGTGCATCGATGGGCGGCGCTACCGGTCGTCACCAAAGCCGTTCATTCGGCGCGCCCATTGAAGGGCCACCATCACGCCCTTGATGCGTGGCAGCAAAAACAGCGCCAGGCACAAAAAGCCGAGCGAGAAGCTGAGCGCCACGATCCAAGGTTCGGGCGACCACAGCCTGTAGACCAACAGCATGAGCGGTGCCATCAGATGACCGCCGATCAACACGGTGATCCAGGCGGGTCCGTCATCAGCCCGATGATGATGCAATTCGCTGGCGCAGGCCGGGCAGCTGCGCCGCACGGTCAGATAGCCCTGATAGAGTGGCCCGCTGCCGCAGGCCGGGCATTTGCGTCGCCAGCCTCGGCGCATCGCCGGCCAAACTGGCCGTGCCTCAAGGTCCAAATCTGGAAACTCAACGTGATCGCGCATTCCGCGCAACCTAGTGTGCCGATCGTCGATTGTCGCCCCGCTGCCGGGTCCTTGCGGCGGCATGTCGCTCATCGGGCTGAAACACAATTTTACGCAATTGCCGTGTTGCCCGACCGCGCTGCGGCGACGGAGCCGTCGGCCGCACCCGTACCAAGGTCGAACGAAAGCAGGGCTGCGGTCCGTCCGCCAAGGCGATCCGCCCAGGTGATGCGGCAGGCGCCCGGCCCCGTTTGCCCGCCAAGGGCCAATGTCATGTTGCCGGTGCGCGACTGTCGCCGACCTGCGGCATGCACAGACAGGAGACGACGATGACAGGACGAAAACATGTGCTTCGATCGGTTTTTGCCGCCGGCGGGGTTGTTGCCCTGGCAGCATTTGCAGTGGCAGCCCAGGATCGCGCAGAGGCAGATCGGCCCAGCCTTTTTGGGCCAGATCTCTTTGCCGAGATCGACCGCGATGGCGATGGTGAGGTGACATCCGAAGAAGCCAATGCCTTTCGCGCCGCACAGTTCGCGCTGGCCGATGCGAACGCCGACGGTCAGGTGACCCGAGACGAGCTTGCCGCCTTCCATCGTGCCCGCATCGAGGCACGCATGGTGGAGCGCGCGCGCCGGATGGCCGAGATGGCGAGCGCCCGAATGATGACGCGGCTCGACACCGATGGCGACGGCCGGATCTCGGCCCAAGAAATGACTGCCCCCGAGGCGGCCGAGATCTTTGCGCTCGTGGATCGCGACGGCGATGGCGCGATCACCCGGCGTGAAACCCGCGAGCTGCGCCACCGCATCCGGCGCCACCGCGACGATCGGCAACACCGCATGCGCACGCGGCACCGTCACCCACAGCATGAACTGCGTCGCCGGCCGCATCGCGGGTTTGAAGACGTGCCCGCGGACGAGTAGGGTGTCGATGCCGGCCGCGTTTGACCACGACGCCCGGTTGGAGAGGCGATGCGGCGCAACGAGGCCGAAGCGACAGAGGATGCCGTGCTCTTGGCGCGCTATGCGTCGGGCGACCGGCAGGCTGCACGCGTGCTGAACGAGCGTCATACGCCGCGCTGCTTTGGCCAGGCCTATCGACGGCTGGCCGATCGCGCCGAAGCCGAAGATGTCGCACAAGAAGCGATGCTCCGGCTTTGGCGCATCGCGCCCGACTGGCGCGCGGGCGAGGCGATGGTGTCGACCTGGCTTTATCGGGTCACCCAGAATCTGTGCACCGACCGGCTGCGGCGGCGTGGGCGGATGGTCGATTATGACGAGGCGCCGGAGCCTGTGGACGAAAGGCCAAGCGTTGCGGAGAAGCTGGTCCGCCGGGAACGGAGCACAGCCTTGCACGCGGCCATTGCAGAGCTTCCGCCCCGGCAAAGACAGGCCTTGCAATTGCGGCATTTCGACGAAATGTCGAACCCGCAAATCGCCGAGATCATGGAGATCTCGGTCGAGGCGGTTGAAAGTCTGTTGGCGCGCGCACGCCGTGGATTGGCGCTCGCGCTCGCAGGATTGCGTGAAGAATTGGGAGAGGGGTAGGGCAGCGGTAAAGCAATGATGAGGCGCGGCGGATGACACCATGGGATCGGTCGATGGACCGACAACTTGACAGGCTTCTGGCAGAGCTTGCTGCGGATGCGCCGCAGCCGGATCCAGCCCTATTGGCGCGCATTGCCGCCGATGCTGAGCGGCTGGCACCGGCCCCGCCTGTCGCCGTGCCCCGCCGACGCGAACGCCGATGGGTTATGCGCAGGCGGCTCACCGATCAAATCCGGGCATGGGGCGGGTGGCAGGGCGCCGCGGCCCTCGGCTGCTGCCTGCTCGCCGGGCTTTGGTTCGGCTTTGCCGCGCCGGACACCGTGCGCGCGCTCGGCCAGGTCACCGACAGTCGTCTTTTTGACTATGATTTTCCGTTGAGCGGCATGGGCGATGCTCTGTCCGGCATTTCTATGGATCGGGAGATTTGACGTGACGGCGCCTCAGCCTCAGCGACGTTTGCCGCTTTGGACCCGCATCGTTTTGGTGGTCTCGATCGGGCTCAATCTTGCCGGGGCGGGTCTGATCATCGGCGCGGCGCTCAGCCCTCCCAGCCAGCGCAGCATTCCCTTTACCGCCTTCGGACTGCGGCATGTGATGCGGCATTTGCCCGAGCAGGATCTTGGCCCGTTCCGCGACACCACGGCGAAGGTCAATGCGAGCGTGCGCCCGATCCGCCAGACCCTGCGCACCGATCTCACCCAGATGGTTGAGATCCTCCGCGCCGAGGAGTTTGATGGCGCGGCGTTGCGCGCCTTGTTCGCCCGCCAGCGCACGAAACTGTCGGAGGCGTCGGCGATCAGCGCCGATATGCTTGTCTCGACGCTCGAAGGGCTGTCTTTGGATGCGCGCCGCCGGTTCGCCGAGGCGATCCTCATTCCGCGCACCCGACGCGAACCGGGGGGCCGCCCGCGTCTTGCCGGCGATGTCGACCCGCCGCAGGCCACCGCGCCCAATCCAGCGCCGGTTGATGAGGTCGAAGATCCCGACGCGTCGGAACCGGCACAGGAATAGGGACACTGTGCCCGTCTTCGGTGGTCGAAGATGCCCTGGGTAACCTGGCCCCGTCTCAACACCCGTCGCGACAGAGCGTGGCCCGGCGACAGGGACCATTCGGCGACGCGTGGCCTCTTGGCCTGTAGTGCATCAGATATGGGCAGACGCATTGCCAGGGGACGCGGGACGTTGCGAGGCGTGCGGCACCGAGCGGACGTTGCCTGCTTCCAACACGCGGATGCTTTGCTGACTTGCTTGGGTCCCGCAGCTGATAGCACACAGCGGATCGTCGCTCGTAAAAGGATGCTCGCCGCGTTCTAAGGACGCCGCGTGCTATGGACTGAGATCAAGCTCTCGCACAGTGCCACGCCTCCGCTCGGCCTCGTCTCGATCGGTGCCCAGGCCGATCTGTCCACGCTCCTCACACGCAAGTCAGCTGTCGAG
>JBCDDO010000280.1:0-4588 GCA_039180245.1 Pseudomonadota bacterium
CCCTTGGCCGCCTGAAATCACATTGGCATTTCCATCGCCGTGGATCTGGTCGTCAAAGCGCGAACCAAACAGGTTTTCGATGCTCACGAAGGCATCGCCGAGCGCCTCGCCGAAGCTCTCGAACTGGCCCAGAAGATCGACCCCCACGCCGGCCTCGGCCAGGCTGAACAGACCCTGATCCACGCCAAGACCGCCGATGAAGGTGTCGCGCCCCGATGCGCCGATCATTCGGTCGTCGCCAGTGCCGCCAAGCTGGATGTCATGCCCCTCGCCGCCCGACAGCAGATCCGTCCCGATGCCGCCGATCAGGATATCGGCACCGCTGCCCCCGATCAGCCGGTCATTGCCCGGGCCGCCATTCATCGTGTCGCTGTCGCTGCCGCCGCTGAGCAGATCGTTGCCATCCTGTCCGCCGAGAATGTCGCGCCCGGTGCCGCCATAGATCATGTCGGCGCCGAAATAGCCCGAGGCCGTGTCGTCGCCATGGCCGCAAACGATCGCCTCGGATTCGACCGTGCCGCCCAGCAGATCGGCCATAGTGGTGCCGCGGATCGGAAGCGCCGGATCATAGCCGAGCACCGTCTGGGCAATGCGCTCGCCATAAAGCGCGGCACCGGCATTGTTGTAGTGGATCGGACCGACCAGTTCGACGCCATCGACCGGAATATCGGTGGGCACCAGCGTCACGCCGGGCGTCGCTTTGGCGATGGCCGCCTGTGCCGCGCGCATTTGCGCCTGATGGCCGTGCACCGGGACGCCGTTCACCGTCGTGTTGCCGGTTTGAAGCATGTAGATCGGGGTGAGATCGCCGAACGCGCCTTTGATGGCCGAAAGCCAGGCCTGCAATGCGTCGGGGTAAAGGTCGGGGTAAAGATCGACAAGCGAGCCGATGGCATCTGACGCGCCCTGCGCGATCACCACCCGGTCGACCGAGACGGTATGGCCCGAGGCCTCCAGCGACGCGACGGTGTCGCCCAACGCGGCAAGCGCGCGCTCCCACAGCCCGCCCGGCGTTGTCGGATGCCAGTTCTGGGTCGGATCAACGCCGTCGCGGGGCGACAAAGAGGTGCCGCCGTAAGAGGCATCCACCACAAACTGGTCGATGCCGGTTTCGCGCCGCATGATTTCGCCAAATGGGATCATCGGCTTATAGCCGCCCCTGAAGAACACGCCCTCGATGACGACACCAGGGTCGAGTTCCAAAAGCTCCTGCTTTTTGGCCAACCAGCTGGGACTGGCCCACGGCAAAAGTAATGCTGTAATGCATGTTGATAATCCTCCTCCAAGAGAGAGGCTGTTTTAGAAAGATTAGGCTGCTTCCCAAACACACTTGCTGTCGGCGCGCCGGTATTTTCGGCATGTGTTGGTGCGAAACGCCCCGCACCGTTCTGCAGGGTCTGCCATACTGGTTCGCGGGGCGCCACGTTTGCCCTGACAATCCAGCTCGGCGGGCGTCGCCCCACCGGTCGATGCAAAAAATGGCGGGACATTGCGCAACTGTGCTCTGGAACACAGCAGGAATGCCGCGAATCCGCCATCTTCATTTCATCGAAGGCAGGGTCCCGAGCCGGTTGGATTACCGGGCACATTCCGAAGGTTCGGGACCCAGTTTCGCTTAGAGATTTCGGCGCGCGTGATTTGATCGGCGCCAGATGAGTTTGGGTTGTACTGCAGGCGTGGCGTATTGCGCGGATCCGGGTTCCCCTGCACCGGAGATGCGTGCGGACAGGTTTGCAGCGGTCGGGTGCTCCCCTGCTCGACCTCGGGACCGGTCCGAAATGGCTTGCAATGCAACGGCCCCGGCGTTCCCTGCGCCGGGGTCGCTTGCATGTTCAGCCACCCTCGCTCTCCAAGAGCGCGCGCAGCTCATAGATCAGATCCAACGCCGCACGCGGGGTCAGCGCATCCGGTGCAACGCTGCGCAACCGTGCCTCGACCGCACGCGCAGCCGGGGCGCGACCATCGGCCCTTTCGTCCGACACTGGCGAAGCTGCCGAGAACAAGGGCAGATCGTCGATCAGGGTCGCGGCTGTGCGCCCGCCGCTTTCGCGCTCGCCCCGCTCAAGCTCGGCCAGAACCACCCCGGCCCGCGCCACGACGGCGGCCGGAAGCCCGGCCAGCCGCGCCACTTGCACGCCATAGGATCGGTCGGCAGCCCCCTCGCGCACCTCATGCAGGAACAGCACCTCGCCCTGCCATTCACGCACCGCCATGGTGGCGTTGGTCAGCCCGCTCAGGCGTTGCGACAGCGAGGTCAGCTCGTGGTAATGCGTGGCAAACAAGGCGCGGCATCCGTTCACATCATGCAGATGTTCCAGCGTTGCCCAGGCAATGGCCAGACCGTCAAAGGTGGCCGTGCCGCGCCCGATTTCATCGAGAATGACCAGCGCGTCCGGCCCGGCCTGATTGAGGATGGCGGCTGTCTCCACCATTTCGACCATGAAGGTCGACCGCCCGCGGGCCAGATCGTCGGCCGCGCCGACGCGGCTGAAAAGCTGGCGCAGGATGCCGATCTCGGCATGGGCGGCCGGCACGAAGGCCCCGGCCTGGGCCAGCATAGCGATCAGCGCATTCTGGCGCAGAAAGGTCGATTTGCCCGCCATATTGGGGCCGGTGACGCACCAGATCTGCTGCGCCCCGGCGTCAAGCGCGCAGCCATTGGGCACAAAGCTCTGCCCTTTGGCACGCAGGGCCGCCTCGACGACCGGGTGCCGCCCGGCCTCGACGACAAAGCGCCGCGCCTCGGTCATCTCGGGCCGGGTCCAGCTCTCTTCGACCGCGAGCCGCGCAAAACCGCGCGAGAGGTCGATTTCGGCCAGCGCCGTGGCCGCGGCGGCGATGCGGCCGGCCTCCTGGCCGACCAGATGCACCAGCCCGGCGAAGATCTGCTGCTCGATCTCCAAGGCCCGCGCGCCGGCATTGAGGATCTTGCGCTCAAGCTCCGAAAGCTCCTGCGTGGTGAAGCGAAGCTGATTGGCGGTGGTCTGGCGGTGCAGGAACCGCTCGGAGAGCGGTGCCGCCGACATCCGCGCGGCATGCGTGGCCGTCGTCTCGACGAAATAGCCCAGCACATTGTTGTGGCGGATTTTCAGCGCAGCAATGCCGGTCTCGTCCTGATAGCGCGCTTGCAGCTGGGCGATCACCGCGCGCCCCTCGTCGCGCAGCCGCCGCGCCTCATCGAGTGCCGCGTTGTGGCCCGCCGCGACAAAGCCGCCATCGCGCGCCTGATGCGGCGGCTCGGCAACGAGTGCCGCCTCAAGCTCGGCAACCAGACCGTCATGGCCCAGAAGCGCGTCGCGGGCCGCGGCCAGCACGCCGGGCAGCGCCGGATCGCCGTCGCCCGCGGCCAGGATATCGGCGACCACCGGGCCCTGGGCCAGCCCGTCGCGCAGCCCGGCAAGGTCGCGCGGGCCGCCGCGGTCGAGCGTCAACCGGGCCAGGGCGCGCTCCATATCCGGCACCCGACGCAGGATGTCGCCCAACCGCTCGGTCAGCCCGGCCGTGGCCGCAAGATGGGCCACCGCGTCATGGCGGGCGCGAATGCCGCCGATATCGGTCGAGGGTCCGGAGAGCCGCGCCTCCAAAAGCCGGGCGCCGGCGGCAGTCACCGTGCGGTCGACGGTGCCCAGCAGCGCCGCATCGCGCCCGCCCGACAGGCTGCGCGTGATCTCCAGATTGCGCCGGGTCGCGGCATCGATCTCCATCACGCTGCCCGGCGCCTCGCGGCGCGGCGGGGTCAGCCGGGGCAGCTTGCCGCGCTGGGTGATCTCGATATAGCGCACCGCCGCACCCAAGGCCGCAATCTCGGCGCGCGAGAAGGCGCCGAACCCGTCCAGCGTGGCCACGCCGAAAAGGTCGCAGAGCTGACGCGTGGCCGAGCCGCTGTCAAAGGCCGAGGCGGGGCAGTCGGTGGCCGTGCCCCCGGCCTCGGTCAGCTGCGCCACGGCGGCGGGATGCGGGGCGGCATCGCTGAGCAGCAGCTCGGCCGGCGCGACCCGGGCCAAGACCGGGCCCAGACGCTCGGCCTGGCAGGGCGTCACCACCAGCCCGCCGGTCGACAGATCGAGCCAGGCCAGTGCACCGGCACCGCGGATTTCGGCCCAGGCTGCAAGATGGTTGCTCTGCGCGGTGTCAAGCAAGCTGTCCTCGGTCAGGGTGCCCGGGGTGACCAGGCGAACCACGTCGCGGCGCACCACCGCCTTGGCGCCGCGCTTCTTGGCCTCGGCCGGGTCCTCCATCTGCTCGCAGACCGCCACATGATGCCCCGCGGCGATGAGCTTGTGCAGATAGCCCTCGGCTGCATGGACCGGCACGCCGCACATCGGAATATCGGCCCCGTGATGCTTGCCGCGCTTGGTCAGCGCGATGCCCAGGGTGGTCGAGGCCGCCTCGGCATCGGCAAAGAAAAGCTCATAAAAATCGCCCATGCGGAAAAAGAGCAGCGCCTGCGGGTGCAGCGCCTTGATCTCCAGGTATTGGGCCATGGCGGGCGTGGCGCCGGCCGCATCGGGGATTGCGGCGGCGGGACCGGGTGCTGATCTGGTGTTGCGCGCGCTCGCCATGCTGCGCTCTAGCATGGCCGAGCCGG
>JBCDDO010000281.1:0-4586 GCA_039180245.1 Pseudomonadota bacterium
CGACGGGATCCGGCGCGCCACCGACACGATGATGGCCGGCAAGACCGCCGTTGTCTGCGGCTATGGCGATGTCGGCAAGGGCTCGGCTGCGTCTTTGCGCGGCGCCGGCGCGCGAGTGAAGGTGACCGAGATCGACCCGATCTGCGCGCTGCAGGCGGCGATGGACGGGTTCGAGGTTGTCACGCTGGAAGACGCGCTGGCGACCTCAGACATCTTCATCACCACGACCGGCAACAAGGACGTCATCCGCATCGAGCATATGCGCGAGATGAAGGACATGGCGATTGTCGGCAATATCGGCCATTTCGACAATGAGATCCAAGTTGCGGCCCTGAAGAACCACAAATGGACCAATATCAAACCGCAGGTCGATATGATCGAGATGCCCTCGGGCAATCGGATGATCCTGCTCAGCGAAGGACGGCTGCTGAACCTTGGCAATGCGACCGGCCATCCCAGCTTTGTGATGTCGGCAAGCTTCACCAACCAGGTGCTGGCGCAGATCGAGCTCTGGACCAAGGGCGACGACTACAAAAACGAGGTCTACGTGCTGCCCAAGCATCTCGATGAGAAAGTCGCAGCACTGCATCTTGCAAAACTTGGCGTCAAGCTCACCGAATTGAGCGGTGAGCAGGCCGACTATATCGGCGTGTCCGCGACGGGTCCGTTCAAGCCTGAACAGTACCGATACTGACCGCATCCTCGATAACGCGAGGATCGAGACCGGTATCGAGGGCGGGCGCAACGCGCCCGCTCAACGCTTAGATTTGCAAACATTTGATCAAACGAGACACAACTCATCCGCGACTTTAACTTGCACCATTTGGTGAAATGTGACTATCTACGACCAAGGGCAGTATGCCAGTCGGGTGCGCAAAGAACGGCGAAGTTCTTGGCAATTTTATGGATCAGCGAAAACTGCGATCCAGCACTGATCCGACGACAAGCATCCGACGAAAAACTGATGCGGACCTTGGCGAACCGAGGTCGACGGGCGCCTTGATACCGAAAAGGCTGACTGTTGGCACGCACGCTGCGGTCTGGACAGACGGGTCGGTCCTGATGGGAACGGCAAGATGGACATGCAGAGACCCTGGCCGGATCTGGGGCTCTGAACTCTTTTGCGAGACGGCGCGATTGGGATCGGCCGCCGCTCTCGCAAACCCGGCGCGCGAAGCGCCGGATTTGCCTGTCGGTGTGGTGCCCGGCAGGGCATTGGTGGGTGCAGTCGTTTCGTGGTTGAGGGCACGATCAAACTGCATCGACTTGGGAGCGAGCCGGTCTTGGGTGAGGCCGGGGAGGGTGGCAGGCGGAGGATTCCAGGGGTGGAATCCTCCGCCTTTGCTTTTTTAAGCCAACTGTTCTGCGCGATTGGCGACATTCTGTCGTAACCGGCGCTGTCTGAACTCTATGCCCTACTCAGCCTAACATGGTGTAAACTTAGGGTGACACCTGCATGTCAGACAAACCAAACAGACTGGAACGCGTATGCGGCACCGGCGCCACCGGCAGCCTCTGAAGACCGCAAAGATCGGCAGGCATGTGCGGCGTCGCATCGGCCCGCTCAGGCGGGGCATAGCGGCCCTGACCAGCGCGGTGCTTGCGATCGGCCTGGTCTTTGCCAGCGGCACGCTGCCGGTCGGGTGGAACCCGTTCTCCCCCTTGGCGCTGGACGAAGCGCCAGGCCCGGCCACGAGGCTCAAGCTCAGGATGCTCCTGGCCACACCGGGTCAATGTCAGGCGCTGATGGAGCCTGTGGGAAATGCGGCGATCCCCGACAGGCAGGAAAGCCCGCAATGCCATCTGCGCAGCGGGGTGCGGCTGACCCAGCTGTCCCGCGCGGCCCTCACAGCGGTCGAGACCCGCTGCGGCATCGCCTTGCGCATGTGGTTTTGGGAGCGTGATCTGCAAGAGCGGGCGGAAGATCTGCTTGGCAGCCCGATCGCGCGGATCGGGCATTTTTCGTCCTATGCCTGCCGGACCATTCGAACCCCGCGCGGCCCGTCGACACGGATGAGCCAGCACGCGACTGCAAATGCCATCGACATATCGGGCTTTACCCTGGCCGATGGCCGCCAGATCTCGCTGCTGCAGGACTGGTCCGGCGATGGCCCCGAGGCCGCCTTTCTGCGCGCTGCGCACCGGTTGGGCTGTCGCTGGTTCCCGCTGGTGCTTGGTCCCGACTATAACCGGTTTCACGCCAACCATTTTCACTTTGACGCAGGGTTTTGGACCGGCTGCCGCTAGGCCGTCTCAGGCCCCGGCATAGCCGCCCATCTCGCAGATCACCGCCCATTCCTGCGGGCTGACCGGTTGCACCGACAGCCGCGTGTTGGTCACCAGGATCATCTGCGCCAGGCGCGGCTCGGCCTTGCAGGCCTCAAGCGTGACCGGCACCGGCATGGGCGCCACGGCACGGACATCGACGCAGTCCCACCGCGCATCCTCGGTGGTGCTGTCGGGATGCACCAGCGCGGCCACCTCGACAATGCCAACCACGGCTTTGCCCTGGTTCGAGTGGTAAAAGAAGCCCAGATCGCCGATCTGCATCTCGCGCATATTGTTGCGCGCCTGATAGTTGCGGATGCCGTCCCATTCCTCGGGCTCGGGCCGCTTGGCCCATTGCTGATCCCACGACCACTTGTCTGGTTCGGATTTGAACAGCCAGTAGCGCATTGCGCCCCCCTTTACGCCTTTGCCCCTTTGCGTCCTGCGCCATAGAGCGGTGCGGCAGCGGCGTCCAGCGGCCAACGCGGTCGTGCGACGATCTCGGCATTGCCGGAATGGCCCGCTGCGGCCAGTTCGATGCCGGCCCAGGCGATCATCGCGGCATTGTCGGTGCACAGCGTCAGGGGTGGCGCGTGAAAGCCGGCCCCGACCTTTTCCGCCACATGGCGGAGCGCAGTGCGGATTGCGGCATTGGCCGCCACCCCACCCGCCACGGCCAACGGCCCGCCGCCATGGCTGCGGGCAAAAGCGTTCAGCGCACGGGCAGTCTTCTCGGCCAGAACCTCTGTCATGGCGGCCTGAAACCCGGCGCAAAGATCGGCGCGATCGGAGCGGCGCAGGCCGCCATGGGCCGCCACGCACTGGTCGCGAGCGCGGCGCAGCGCGGTCTTGAGGCCCGAAAAGGAGAGCTCGCAGCCCGGCCGATCCAACAGCGGGCGCGGAAAGGCAAACCGGGCCGCATCTCCCTGGGCGGCCTCGCGCTCAACCTCCGGCCCGCCGGGATAGCCGAGGCCCAAAAGCTTGGCACATTTGTCGAACGCCTCGCCCGGCGCGTCATCGATTGTGCCGCCCAGCCGGGTGAACATATCGGGCCCCTTGACAGCCAGGAACTGGCAATGCCCGCCCGAGACGAGCAGCAGCAGGAAAGGAAAGGCGAGCGCCTCGGTCAGCCGCACGGTCAGCGCATGCCCGGCCAAATGGTTGACGCCGAAGATCGGCAGGCCCGTTACAGCCGCCAGGGCGCGCGCGGTCATCACCCCCGACAGCACCCCGCCGATCAGCCCCGGCCCCGCCGTCACGGCAATGCCGTCAAGCGCGCCAAGCGTCAGCCCGGCCTCGCGCAGCGCACGGTCGACGCACAGATCCAGCCGCTCGGCATGGGCCCGCGCGGCAATCTCGGGCACAACCCCGCCATAGGGTGCGTGCAGCGATGCCTGATCCCAGATGACCGAGGACAGGATCTCGCCCGGCCCGGGCGGCTGCCCGCGCACCACGGACGCGGCGCTTTCGTCGCAGCTTGATTCGATCCCCAGAAAGGTCACCGGGTGGGACATGCGTGCTCTGGCGCTCCCTTGGGCAACACGGATGGACTTGCCTCGCGGGCGGGGGTAACACCCCAGGCATGGCCTTGCAAACGCATGCACCCGAGCCCGGTCGTCCCTTGCGCATCGGCACGCGCGGCTCTCCGCTCGCCCTCGCCCAAGCCGAGGAGACGCGCGCCCGACTGATGGCGGCGCATGATCTGCCTGAGGCCGCTTTTGCGATCGAGGTGATCCGCACCACCGGCGATGCGGTGCAGGACCGCGCGTTGAGCGAGATCGGCGGCAAGGGCCTATTTACCAAGGAGATCGAGGACGCGCTGCTCGAGGATCGGATCGACATTGCGGTGCATTCGATGAAGGATGTCGCGACTGTTTTGCCCGACAGGCTGGTGATCGAGACGGTCCTGCCGCGCGAGGATGTGCGCGATGCCTTCATCTCGGCCCGCCATGATGCAGTGGACGCGCTGCCCGAAGGGGCAACCGTCGGCACCTCCAGTCTGCGCCGGCGCGCCCAGCTTCTGGCCCGACGACCGGATCTGCAAGTGGTCGAGTTTCGCGGCAATGTGCAGACCCGGCTGCGCAAGCTCGACGATGGCGTCGCCGAGGCGACATTTCTGGCCTGTGCGGGGTTGGCCCGGCTGGGGCGGTCCGAGCTTGCCCGTCCGATCCCCGCCGATGTGATGCTGCCGGCGGTTGCCCAAGGCGCCATCGGGATCGAGCGGCGGCAGGACGATGCGCAGGCAGCCGAACTGCTTGCCCCGCTCAATGACGCTGCAACCGCGCTGCGTGTGATGACCGAGCGCGCCTTTCTGGCCG
>JBCDDO010000282.1:0-4583 GCA_039180245.1 Pseudomonadota bacterium
CCAGCATCAGCGCCTTGCCCATCGCCACCATCTGGCGCTGCCCGCCAGACAGGCTGCCCGCCGGCTGACGGCGCTTTTCGCCCAGATCGGGAAACATCGCATAAATCTCGCCCAGACGCGGCCGCCAGTCGTCATGCCGGACATAGGCGCCCATCTCCAGGTTCTCCTGCACCGTGAGATTTGGAAACACATTGCCAACCTGCGGCACATAGCACACGCCCTGCCGCACCACGCGCTCCGGCGGGGTGTTGGTGATGTTCGCGCCATCGAGCAGCACCGCCCCGCGCGAGATCGTGAGCAGCCCGAAGACCGATTTCAGCGCCGTCGATTTGCCGGCCCCGTTGGGCCCGATCACCACCACGATCTCGCCCGCATCGACATGCAGGGACACGCCCTGCAAAATCGTCGTGTCGCCATAGCCCGCATCGATGCCGTCCAGCCGCAGCACGCTCATGCCGGCGCATTCCCGAAATAGGCGTCGATGACCCGCGGATCGTCGCGCACCTGGTCCATGGCGCCGCGGGTCAGCACCCGCCCCTCGGCCAGCACGATGACCGGATCGCAGAGCCGCGCGATCAGATCCATGTCATGTTCGATGATGCAAAACGTGTAGCCCCGCTCGGCATTGAGGGTGCTGATCATCTCGGCGATCCGGTTCATCAGGGTCGGGTTCACCCCCGCCCCCGGCTCGTCGAGCAGCACAAGCTTGGCGTCGGTCATCATCGTGCGGCCAAGCTCCAGCAGCTTTTTCTGCCCGCCCGAGAGACGGCCTGCCAGCTCGCCGGCAACATGGGTGAGCCCCAAAAAGGCCAGCGTCTCCTCGGCCCGGGCGCGCACCGCCGCCTCGCGCGCGGCCACCTGGCCCGGGCGCAGCCAGTTCATCAGGATCGTCTCGCCGGGCTGGGCAGGGGCTGCGGCCATCAGGTTTTCCAGCGCGGTGAGCCGGCCAAACTCCTTGGAGAGTTGAAATGTGCGCACCACCCCCAGATGAAACAGCCGATGCGTCGGCATCCCGGTGATGTCGCGCCCCTCAAAGACAATGCGCCCGGCGGTCGGCCGCTCGGCCCCGGCAATCATGTTGAAGGTGGTGGTCTTGCCGGCACCGTTGGGGCCGATCAGCCCGGTGATCGAGCCTTTCGGGATCGTCAGCGACACCCCGTCAACCGCGTGCACACCGCCGTAATGCTTGACCAGCTCCGTGACTTCCAGCGCTGACGTCACTGCCCGACCCGACCACCCTCAACCTTCCTGTGCAGATGTGTCACACCCGCCCCGGCAAGCCAACCGCGATTTTGCGCAGCTGGCCCCGAACCCGCCCCACCGAACCCGCCCCATCCGGGCGGAACGGGGAGGGCGGGCGGGCGTTCTGCCCGGATGGGGCGTTGCAGCCGCGCTCAAAGACCCCTATCTGGGACCACACGCGGATCGGGGGCCGAACCTTGTAAAGATCGACGCGAAAGCGCGAGCGCTCCCAGCTCAGACTTGCCAGAAACAGCAGCCGATCTCGCGGGCCATCTGGCAAAGTGAGGCCAGCCTGGCGCGCAAGCTCGGCCAGCGCCGCCTCGCTGGCATCGCCATAGGGCAGATCGGGGTCTGTCAGTGCCAACTCGCCCAGCAAAAGCTGCACCGCCCCGCGCATCGCCTCCGGCGACAGCTGCGCCAAAAGATCCGTCGCATCGGCCCGCGCCGCCTCATTGCGCAAGGTCGCCGTTTTGGCTGCGAGCATTGCCGCATCGGCCAGGGTCTTGCCGGCCGGCCGCGCGGTGGCGACCAGCCAGGCGGCCTCGCTTCCCGCCCGTGCATCGCCGCGCAAGAGCCCCAGCGCATACCAGGACAGCGCCTCGTCGATGTCGCGCGCGCTGGGGGTCTCGGCCAGACGACCCGACAGCATCAGATCGGCCAGCCGGCGCGGCGCGGTCGGGTGTCCGCCCTCGGCGGCCTTGCGGTACCAGGCCGCGGCAATCGCTGCATCGGCGGGCTGCCCGCCCAGACCCCGGTCATAGACCCGTGCGAGGTTGAAATACCCGTAGATATCCTCGCGCTCGGCCGATTCGCGCAGATATTGCAGCGCGCGGCGGGGCTCGTAATGGTCGGTCCCCTCCTGCAGGAAGAAATAGCCCAGCTCGTTCATCGCAAAGGTGTGCCCGACCTCCAGCGCCCGGTTCATCAGATCGAACCCGATATTCTGCATCTCGTCATTGCCCGAGAAGCGCAAAAGCTGCTTGCCCAGCGCGTAAAAGGCATAAGGGTCGCCGCGCCGCACGCCTTCGTAGTAATAGGGATAGGCCGCCTCATCGGCCGCCTGGGTGTTGCGCCCACCGGTGATGGCAAGACGCGCGCCGGCAAGCTGCCCCAGCCCGTACCAGGCCCGGGTGTAGCCCAGCGCCTGGGCACGCTCCAACGCCGCCTCGGCCGCCTCATAGGCGGTCAGCGCGACCAGCGCGCGGGCGAGCTGGTAGTGAAAGCGCCCGGTCTCCGGCGCCGCGGCAATTGCCGCCTCACAGGCCGCGCGTGCTTCGGAAGGTGCGATCTCATTGGCATAGCGCACGATGCCCACGCCTTCGGGGTCGAGATGGTCGCCCGCATGCCAATCGCAGGGATCGGCCGCCATTTCCAGCTCCAAAAGACGGGTGGTCGCGCCCGGCCCGGTCAGCTCGAACTGCGCGACCCGCCGATGCAGGCCCGGCGTCGCCTGGGCCGGCTGTTGCTGATGCTCGGGCTCGTAAACCAGCGCAGAGAGATCCGCTGCCGTGAGCGGCGCGCCCAGATAGCTCGCCTCCGGCGCCGCGCCAGGCGCAAGGATCAACCGGCCCTGGCCGGCGATCTGGCGCAGCGTCACCCCCGCCTCGGGCATCTCGCCCAATGCCGCCTCCAGGGCCGGGCCCAGCGCCACCCGCCGGTCGAGCCGCGCCGACAGGGTCAGCGGGGCTGCGGGATCGGCGGCCTGGCGGGTGATGGTTGCCGGCGCCTTGCTCAGCCGCCGCGGCTGCGGGGCCGCCTGGGCCGGCTCGGGCGGTGTCGGCACGGTCTCGGCGGCGGGACGAAACGCGAACTCCTCAACCAGCGTCGAGCTTTCCCAGGGGATCTGGCGCCCATCGGTCTTGGTGTAGACCTCGCGGCGCACCTGTTCGAGCACCCGCGTCAGGCTCAGCTGTGGCTGGCGGGCGGCAATCTCGACCAGCGCCCCGGTGAACGGGCTGTTCTGGCCCGCCCCATCGCTGGCCACCGCACCCGGCGCGGTCGAAAACGACAAGAGCGTGTTCATGGGGGCCGACATCGGCGAATAGCCGGTCTCGGCCAGCTGCGGCACCGCCGACAGCCCTGCAAGTGCGGACCGATCAGCAAACGGGTTGTCGCGGCAGCTGTCCAGAAACACCACCTGCAGCCGCGCCCGGGCGCCCAGGATCGCCACCAGACTGTCGAGCGTCACGGTTTCGAACGCCACATCCTCCTGGCTTTGCAGATCGGCATCGACCGGCACGACATAGTTCCGCCGCCCGATCTGAAACCCATGCCCGGCATAGTAAAACAAAACCTCGGCATCGGCCTCGATCTCAAAAAGCGCCTTGCGCAGCAGCGCCTCGAACCCGCGCGCGTCGAGATCGTAGCGCTCTACGACGTGAAACCCGGTCTGGCGCAGAAACTGGGCGACCAGTGCTGCATCGGCCCGGGCATTGGTCAGCGGCTCGACATGGGCGTAGCTGTCATTGCCCACCACGATCGCATAGCGCTGCGAGGGCGCAGTTTCGGGGACAAGACCTGCGGGGGCGGTCTGTGCCTGTGCGGGCGAAAACGGGGTGCTAAGACCCAGGCACAGGGCTGCAAGCGCCGCGCCGATCAGCGTCGTTTTGGTCTGCATCGATGTAACTCCCGGAAAGGTCGGGTGGGTGTCGGCCGCGTCAGTTCCAGCCGCCGGCGTCGTTGTCGCTCTCAGTGGGCAGGCGCCGGCGCACAAAGGTCGGTTCCGGCGTTTCGGCCGGACGGTCGGTGGCGGCCGGCGGTGGGGAGGGCGTTGGGTTGGGCTGTTGCTCCGCTGCCTGCGTCTGCACCGGCTGGGGCGCCGGGACCGGCGAGCTGTCTGCGGCAATGGGCGCCGCTTGCGCCGGGGCCGGCTCGGCCACCAGTTGCGGCGCATCGACCGCCGGCGGATTGTCGGGCGGACCACCGGCCAGCCGGGTGCGCTGGCTGGTCGGCGCGGGATCTGCGGCGCGCAGGGTGCTGCGCTGCGGGGTTGGTTGCGATGTCCGCTGAGCCGGAGATTGCTGCGACGGGGTCACGGCGGCAATGCGCACCCCGGCGCGGCGTCCCTCGGCCCGCAGGCTGGCGAGCAGTTCGGATGACACAACACCATCGGCGCGCCGCCGCGTTGCAGCCTGAAAGTCGCGAATGGCCGAGCGGGTTTGCGGGCCGATCGCGCCATCGGCCGGCCCGGCGCCATAGCCAAGCGCGCTGAGCAGCCGCTGCATTTCCACCCGTTCCACCCCAAGCAAGGCCTCATCGGCGCGCGGCCAGCTCTGGTCGACAGGACCCGCCACCGGGGCGGTCGGCTGCGCCGGCGCGGTGCGGGTGGGTTCGGGCACACA
>JBCDDO010000283.1:0-4568 GCA_039180245.1 Pseudomonadota bacterium
GATCGAGCGCAGTGATCTGCGCGCCCTCCTGCCGAAGCAGCTTGGCGCTTTCGGCCCCGATGCCCGAGGCCGCACCGGTGATTAGGATCCTGAGCGCTGCCATGGCAAAAACCTGCGGCATCGCGGCACGCGTCGCAACCCCGATCTACTTCAGGTATGAATATTTCAGGCTTGAAGGAATTGCGTCCGCATCCTAGACTGCCCGCCGAGCGAATGCAGAGGTGATGAATGCGCATTGCATGTCTTGGCGGCGGCCCGGCCGGTCTTTACTTCGCAATCTCCATGAAGCTGCGCGACCCAAGCCACGAGATCGTGGTCTTTGAGCGCAACCGCGCCGACGACACCTTTGGCTGGGGCGTGGTGCTGTCGGACGAAACGCTCGACAATCTGGCTGCCAATGATGCCGACAGCGCCGCCGCGATCCGGGCGCATTTTGCCTATTGGGACGATATCTCGGTCGTGTATCGCGGCACCAACACAGTTTCCACCGGCCATGGGTTTTGCGGGATCGGGCGCAAGACGCTGCTCTTGTTGCTGCAGGACCGCGCCCGCGCGCTGGGCGTCGAGCTGCGCTTTGAAACCGAGCTTTCGAGCGCTGCATCGCTGGCGGCCGAGTATGATTTGGTGGTGGCCTGCGACGGGCTCAACAGCCGCACCCGGCAGGAGTTCGCCGACAGCTTCAAGCCCGATATCGACCTGCGCCCGAACAAATTCGTCTGGCTTGGCACGCATCAGAAATTCGACGATGCCTTCACCTTTATCTTTGAAGAAACCGAGCATGGTTGGGTCTGGGCCCATGCCTATCAATTCGACGACGACACCGCGACTTTCCTGGTTGAATGCGCAACCCCGGTCTGGGAGGCGTTCGGCTTTGGCGAGATGACCCAGGCCGAAAGCGTCGCCACCTGCGAGCGCATCTTTAAGGATCATCTTGGCGGGCATCGACTGATGTCGAATGCCAAGCATCTGCGCGGCTCGGCCTGGCTGAACTTTCCCCGGGTGCTCTGCGAGACCTGGCATCATGAAAACATCGTGCTGATGGGCGATGCCGCGGCGACGGCGCATTTTTCCATCGGCTCGGGCACCAAGCTGGCCCTGGAAAGCGCGGTGGCGCTGGCCGATTACCTTGATGAAGAGCCCAGCCTGGCGGCGGCCTTCGACAAGTATCAGGAGGCACGACGGCTCGAAGTGCTGAAGCTGCAATCGGCGGCGCGCAACTCGATGGAGTGGTTTGAGGAGGTTGAGCGCTACCTGCATCTCGACCCGGTGCAGTTCAACTATGCGCTGCTGACCCGCAGCCAACGCATCAGCCATGAAAATCTGCGCCTGCGCGATGGCACCTGGCTGGAAGGGGCCGAGCGCTGGTTTCAAAACCGGGCGGGCGTGTCGGACAACGCGCCCGTGCGTGCGCCGATGTTCGCCCCCTATCGGTTGCGCGAGATGACCCTGGCCAATCGCGTGGTGGTCTCGCCGATGGCGCAATACAAGGCCAAGGAGGGCTGCCCCACCGATTGGCATCTGGTGCATCTGGGCGAGCGCGCGAAGGGGGGCGCAGGGCTCGTCTATACCGAGATGACCTGTGTGAGTGCGGAGGGCCGCATCACCCCCGGCTGCCCCGGGCTTTATGCGCCCGAGCATGAGGCGGGGTGGCGCCGGGTTGTCGCGTTCATCCATGCCGAGACCGAGGCGAAGGTCTGCATGCAGATCGGCCATGCCGGGCGAAAAGGCTCAACCCAGCTGGGCTGGGAGGAGATGGATGCGCCCTTGAAGGACGGGAACTGGCCGCTGCTCTCGGCCTCGGCGCTGCCCTGGTCGCCGCGCAATGCCATGCCCAAAGCGATGGACCGCGCGGATATGGACCGGGTGACGGCCCAGTTCGTGGCAGCGACCGAGATGGCCGCGCGCTGTGGCGTCGATATGATCGAGCTGCATGCCGCGCATGGCTATCTCATCTCCTCCTTCCTCTCGCCGGTCTCCAACATCCGCGAGGACGCCTATGGCGGCAGCCTGGAAAACCGCCTGCGCTATCCGTTGGAGGTGTTCCGGGCGATGCGGCAGGCCTGGCCTGCCGAAAAGCCGATGTCGGTGCGGATTTCGGCCAATGATTGGGTGGGCGATGCCGGCGTCACGCCGGAGGAGGCGGTGGCGATCTCGCGCGCCTTCACCGATGCAGGGGCCGATGTGATCGACGTCTCGGCAGGCCAGACCAGCATCGAAGCGCGCCCGGTCTATGGACGCATGTTTCAGACCCCGTTTTCGGACCGCATCCGCAATGAAGCGGGCATCGCCACCATGGCCGTGGGCAATATCTACGAGCCCGACCATGTGAACTCGATCCTGATGGCGGGTCGGGCCGATCTGGTCTGTCTGGCGCGGCCCCATCTGGCCGATCCCTATTGGACGCTGCGCGCGGGCGCTGCCATCGGCGACCGGCATGCGGCCTGGCCCGACCCCTATCTGGCCGGGCGCGACCAGCTTTGGCGCTTGGCCGATCGCGCCGAGACCATGGGGCAGGTGTGATGCCGGATCTGGCAGGCAGGCATGCGCTGGTCACAGGCGGCGGCACCGGCATCGGGGCCGCGATTGCCGTTGCGCTGGCCGCTTCTGGGGCCACGGTCACCATCACCGGGCGCCGCGAAGGCCCGCTGGCCGACACCGTCGAGGGCCGAGCGAACATGCGCTGGCAGGTGATGGATGTGACCGAAGAAGCCGCGGTTGTGGCCGGCTTCGCGGCGGCCGACGCAGCGGCGGGGCCGGTCGACATCCTTATTGCCAATGCCGGCATCGCTGAGACCGCCCCTTTGGGCCGAATGAGCCTGGAGCTCTGGCGCATGGTGCAGGCGGCCAATGTCGACGGGGTGTTCCTGACGATGCGCGCGGTGATCGACGGGATGGCCGAACGCGGCTGGGGCCGGATCATCGCCATCTCCTCGGTCGCCGGGCTGAAAGGGTTTCGCTATGGGTCGGCCTATGCGGCCTCAAAGCATGCTGTGCTGGGCCTGGTGAAATCGGCCTCTGAAGAGGTGCTCAAAGCGGGCGTCACCGTGAACGCGCTTTGCCCGGCCTATGTCGCCACGCCGATTGTCCAGGCCAATGTGGAAAAGGTGATGTCGCGTTCGGGCATGGCGCGAGAGGAGGCCGAGGCGGTGTTCGCAGAATCCAACCCGTTTGGCCGCCTGATCACGCCCGAGGAGGTTGCCGAGGCAGCGCTCTGGCTCTGCGGGCCGGGATCGGGGGCAGTGACGGGCCAGTCCATTCCCATCAGCGGGGGGCAGCTATGACCGTGCTCGACCGACCCATCGACACAGCACTGTCAAAGGACCGGCTGCGGCTTTGGCTGAAGCTTTTGAAAGTCACCCGCGGTCTTGAGGCGGAGCTGCGCGAGCGGATGCGCCTGGAATTCGGATCGACCCTGCCGCGATTTGACGTGATGGCCGCCCTGGCACGGCATCCCGACGGGCTGCGTATGTCGGCTTTGTCGGACGTGCTGCGCGTCTCCAACGGCAATGTCACCGGCATTGTCGACCGGTTGGTGGCCGAAGGTCAGGTCGCCCGTGCACAGGTGCCGGGCGATCGGCGCGCGCAGCTGGTGCGGCTGACCCCCGAGGGACGGGCGGAATTTGCCCAGATGGCCCGCACCCATGAAGCATGGGTCAACGCCTTGCTGGGCGACGTGGATGCCGCACAAGCGTCGTGTTTGCTGGGCGGGCTGGGGCGGCTTGAGGCGCGGCCTGAGCCGGGGGGAGAGTGCGAATGACCGCCATGGCGGAGCGCAGGCCGCAGCATTTCCGCTGCCAGATCGCAGAGGGGATCGCGCATCTGTCGCTGGACCGGCCGGAGCGCAAGAACCCGCTGACCTTCGAGAGTTATGCCGAGCTGCGCGATTGGTTCCGTGCGCTGAGCTATGCTGAGGATGTGCAGGTCGTGGTCTTCGGCTCGAATGGCGGCAATTTCTGCTCGGGTGGCGATGTGCATGAGATCATCGGGCCGCTCACCAAGCTCGACATGAAAGGGCTTTTGGCCTTCACCCGGATGACCGGCGATCTGGTCAAGGCGATGATCGGCTGCGGCAAGCCGGTGATTGCGGCGGTCGACGGCATTTGCGTCGGCGCCGGGGCGATCATCGCCATGGCCTCGGATCTTCGGCTGGGCACGCATGAGGCCAAGACGGCGTTCCTGTTCACCCGGGTCGGGCTGGCAGGCTGCGATATGGGGGCCTGCGCGATGCTGCCCCGGATCATCGGCCAGGGCCGGGCGGCCGAGCTCCTCTATACCGGCCGGTCGATGAGCGCGGAGGAGGGGCTTGCCTGGGGCTTTTTCAACGCGCTGCATGGGGCCGACGCGCTGGAGGCCGCGGCGATGGGTTTGGCGCAGCGGATCGCGGCGGGGCCGAATTTTGCCCATATGATCACCAAGACGCAGATCAATCAGGAATGGAATATGGGGCTCGACCAGGCCATCGAGGCGGAGGCCCAGGCCCAGGCGATCTGCATGCAGACGGCCGATTTCCGGCGGGCCTATGAGGCCTTTGTGGCCAAGGCGCGCCCGGAATTCGACGGCAATTGAGC
>JBCDDO010000284.1:0-4508 GCA_039180245.1 Pseudomonadota bacterium
CTAGAAGGGCGCCGGATCGCAGATGCTGGAGGGACGAGAGTTGGCACGCCAGGACTATATTTTTACCTCGGAAAGCGTGTCGGAGGGCCACCCCGACAAGGTGTGCGATCGGATCTCCGATGCAGTGCTCGACGCCTTTCTTGCCGAGGATCCGCAGGCGCGGGTCGCCTGCGAGACCTTTGCGACCACCGATCTGGTGGTCATCGGCGGCGAGGTGCGCGGCTCGGACGCCGTCCTGCAGCGCGTGCCGGAATTCGCCCGGGCCTGCGTGCGCGACATCGGCTATGAGCAGGACGGGTTTCACTGGGAAAAGCTCACGGTTCAGAACCATCTGCATGCCCAATCCGCCGACATCGCCCAGGGCGTCGACAGTGCGGCGGAAAAGGAAGAGGGCGCGGGCGATCAGGGCATCATGTTCGGCTATGCCGTCGACGAGACGCCCGAGCTGATGCCGGCTCCGATCCATTATTCGCACGCGATCCTGCGGCGCCTTGCCGAAGTGCGCAAGAACGGCACCGAGCCCGCGCTGGGGCCGGACGCAAAATCCCAGCTCACCCTGCGTTATGCCGGTGGCAAGCCGGTCGAAGCGACCTGCATCGTGCTGTCGACCCAACATCTCGACGAGACGCTGAGCTCGGCCGACGTGCGCGGCATTGTCGAGCCCTATATCCGCGAGGTGCTGCCCGAAGGCTGGATCACCGCGGCCACCGAATGGCATGTGAACCCCACCGGCAAATTCGTCATCGGCGGGCCGGATGGCGATGCGGGGCTGACCGGGCGCAAGATCATCGTCGACACCTATGGTGGGGCCTCGCCGCATGGCGGCGGCGCGTTCTCGGGCAAAGACCCCACCAAGGTGGACCGTTCCGCGGCCTATGCTGCGCGCTATCTGGCCAAGAACATCGTGGCGGCCGGGCTGGCGGAGAAATGCGTGCTCCAGGTTGCCTATGCAATCGGGGTGGCCCGGCCGCTGTCGATCTATGCCGACACATTCGGAACCGGCACGGTGCCCGAGGCGCAGATCGAAAAGGCCGTCGCCCAGGTGATGGATTTGTCCCCGCGCGGGATCCGCGAGCATCTGGGCATGAACAAGCCCATCTACGCGCGCACCGCGGCCTATGGCCATTTCGGCCGTGCGCCCGACGCGGATGGCGGTTTTTCCTGGGAGCGGACGGACCTGGCCGAGGCGCTCAAATCGGCCGTGTGACGGCCGACCGCAAATCCTCCCCGACAGGGCCCGCTGGCCGGCGGCGCGCGCTTTATGGCCGCCACAAGGGCAAGGCCCTGCGCGCCCGCCAGCAGGCGATGCTTGATGTGTTCCTGCCGCAGATCGCGGTGCCAGGGGTTGCCCCGCCGGGCGATCCCAATCGGGCCGAGGTCGACCTGCCGGCGCTCTTCGGCACGCGCCCGGTCTGGCTCGAGATTGGCTTTGGCGCCGGCGAGCATCTCCTCGCCCAGGCCGCCGCACGTCCCGAGATCGGCCTGATCGGGGCCGAGCATTTCCTGAACGGTCTGGCCTCCTGCCTGTCGCATTTGGAGCGCGCCGGCCTTGGCAATGTCCGGATCCATGGCGGCGACGTGCTTGATCTTCTGGAGGTGCTGCCGCCGGCAAGCCTCGCACGGGTCTTTCTGCTCTATCCCGATCCCTGGCCAAAAACCCGCCATGCCAGCCGCCGCTTCGTCAACGCGCCGGGCATGGACCGCGTCGCCCGGGTGATGGCACCGGGGGCAAGGTTCCATCTGGCCACCGATATTCCCCGATATGTGGCCCATGCAAAGGCGCATATGGCCGGGCGGCCGGATTTCACGCCGGTCGACCACCCGCTTCAGACCGCCTGGGCCGGCTGGCATCCCACCCGGTATGAGGACAAAGCCCTGCGCGAGGGGCGCGCGCCGCATTACCTGATCTGGGAGCGCCGCTGAGCATCCATCCCCCCGGTCGCGCACGGCGTGGCGTTGCTCAGGTATCCGCGCCCAGCCCCGCCCATTCAAAGCGCGTGGCCCGGGCGCGAGTGGTGGACGGCGCAAACCGGCTTCGCTATAGCCGGCGCGAATGCGCGCTGGGAGGTCACCGCCGAGCGCCCCGCCAGGAGCCTGCCCGAATGTCTTCCTCCGGTCCTGCCCAGCCCCTGACCGCGCGAAAAAGTGCTGCCCTGCGCGGCACCGTGGAGGTGCCCGGCGACAAATCGATCTCGCACCGTGCGCTGATCCTGGGTGCGCTCAGCGTGGGCGAGACCCGGATCACCGGCCTGTTGGAGGGCCAGGACGTGCTCGACACCGCCCGGGCGATGCAGGCCTTTGGCGCCGATGTGGCGCGCGAGGGTGCCGATTGGGTTGTGCATGGGGTCGGCACCGGCGGGTTTGCCGAGCCTGAGGATGTCATCGATTGCGGCAATTCTGGCACCGGGGCGCGGCTGATCATGGGGGCCATGGCCACCACGGCCATCTCGGCGAGCTTTACCGGCGATGCCTCGCTGCGTCGCCGCCCCATGGGACGGGTGACCGAGCCGCTGGCCGGTTTCGGGGCCGAGACACATGGCCGGCGCGGGGGCCGGCTGCCGCTGACCGTCACCGGCGCGGCAGACCCGCTGCCCATCCGCTATGCGGTGCCGGTCGCCTCGGCCCAGGTGAAATCGGCTCTGATGCTGGCCGCGCTGAACGCGCCTGGGGACAGCGTGATCCTAGAGGCCACGCCGACCCGCGACCATACCGAGCGGATGCTGCGCGGCTTTGGCGGCACCGTGTCGGTGGAGGCCACACCCGAAGGCCGCGCCATCACTGTGACCGGCGAGGTTGAGCTGCGCCCGGTCAGCCTCTCGGTGCCGCGCGATCCGTCTTCCGCGGCCTTTCCAATCTGTGCGGCGCTGATGGTGGAGGGATCCGAGATCCTGATGCCGGCCATCGGCATGAACCCCACGCGCACCGGGCTTTACGACACGCTGCGCGAAATGGGCGCGGATCTGACGCTTGAAAACCCGCGCGAGGAGGGCGGCGAACCGGTGGCCGACATCCGGGTGCGCTTCTCCGCACTTTCGGGCATCGAAACCCCGCCCGACCGTGCCGCCTCGATGATCGATGAATTTCCGATCCTCGCGGCCCTTGCGGCCTGCGCCGACGGCACGACGGTGATGCGCGGCGTGAAGGAGCTTCGGGTCAAGGAAAGCGACCGGATCGCGGCCATGGCGGTGGGGCTGACGGCCTGCGGGGTGACGGTGGAGGAGACCGAGGACAGCCTGACCGTGCATGGCATTGGCCCTGGCGGCGTGCCCGGGCTGGCCGAGGGCGCGCGGGTGGCCACCCATCTCGACCACCGCATCGCGATGAGCTTTCTCTGCCTTGGCCTGGGCAGCAAGCGTCCGGTCACCATTGACGATGCCGGACCCATTGCCACCAGCTTTCCGGACTTCGAAGCGCTGATGCACAGCCTGGGCGCACCGCTGCAGCGCGACAACCGTTGACCGCGGGGGCGCGGGCTGCTGGGTTCAGCAGATGAGGCCGCGCGGATGATCTTCACGGTTGCCATCGACGGCCCGGCTGCTTCGGGCAAGGGAACCATTGCGCGCGCCCTGGCGCAGGCCTTCGGGTTCGCACATCTCGACACGGGGCTGCTCTATCGCGCGGTCGGGGCACGCGCGCGCGCCGGGCAGGACGGGGCCGTCGCCGCCGATGCCGCAATTCGCGCCGCCGAACGGTTGGAGGCGGCCGATCTGGCCCTGCCCGATCTGCGCTCGGCCCGCAATGCCGAGGCCGCCTCGCAGGTTGCGGCCATTGCCGAGGTCCGCACAGCCTTGCTGGCCTTTCAGCGTCGCTTTGCCCGGCGCCCGGGCGGCGCTGTGCTTGATGGGCGCGACATCGGCACGGTGATCTGCCCCGAGGCGGAGGTGAAATTCTTCGTCACCGCCTCGGACATTGTGCGCGCGCGCAGGCGCCATGCGGAGCTGGCCGATCCGGAGCTGAGCGAGGCCGATGTTCTGACCGATCTGCGCCGTCGCGATGCCCGCGATGCCGCACGCCAGGCAGCGCCGATGATCCAAGCGCCCGATGCGGTCTTGATCGACACCACGGAATTGTCTATAGACGCGGCCGTTGCCCAGGCGGTGGCGGTTACCCGGCGCCGGATAAACCAGGGCGACTGACCCAAGAGAAGGGCTGAAACGCCCCGGTGATACTGAGCCACGAGCAGGGTCGGGACCTTCCCCGGCCCTTTCGTGTTTTGTGCCCCATTGCGGGCGTCGTGATCAACTTCAGACCGCCGGAGACAACCGGCCGGCCGGAACAGACGAACCAAACGGAGATCGACTGTATGCATGCAAACCCCAGCATGGACGAGTTCGAAGCGCTGCTGAACGAGTCCATGGATCTGCTCACCCCCGAGGAAGGAACCGTGGTCAAGGGCCTGGTTCTGGCCGTCGAGGCGGGGCAAGCCATCATCGACATCGGCTACAAGATGGAAGGCCGTGTCGAGCTCAAGGAATTCGCTAAGCCCGGACATGACCCCGAGATCGAAA
>JBCDDO010000285.1:0-4500 GCA_039180245.1 Pseudomonadota bacterium
CGACCGCGTCGATTTGGACGGCGCCGATTGGCGGGCCAGGATGGGACCGTGGCGCTGCCACGCGACGCTGATCGTTGCCGGCCCTGGGGCTGCGGACACAGTGGCGCCACTGCGCAGTGCCCTGGCCGCGGGCGACGGGCTCTGGGCCGGCGCATCGGCCTTTTACGACCGCCCGATCGCGATTGCGCGCATCCTTGCCGCCGACGGTGCGCAGCTCACCGCCGCGCTGCACCGCGCCTGGGCCGCGGCCCGCGCAGCCCTGACCGGAACACCGCCGCGTCCGCGGATGAAATAGAACCACCCTGACCCAAAGGAGAGGAAGATGTATCACGGCGATATCACCAGCAGCAATGACACGGTCGGTGTGGCCGTCGTCAACTACAAGATGCCACGGTTGCACACCCGCGAAGAAGTGCTCGAAAACGCCAAGAAAATCGGCGAAATGATCAAGGGGATGAAGGTCGGCCTGCCGGGCATGGACCTGGTGATCTTCCCCGAATACTCGACGCATGGGATCATGTATGACGAAAAGGAGATGTATGAGACCGCATCCTCCTGCCCGGGCGAAGAGACCGACATCTTTGCCGAGGCCTGCCGGGCGGCCAATGTCTGGGGCGTGTTCTCGCTGACCGGCGAGCGGCATGAGGAGCATCCCAACAAGGCGCCCTACAACACGCTCATCCTGATGAACCCCAAGGGCGAGATCGTTCAAAAATACCGCAAGATCATGCCCTGGGTGCCAATCGAGGGCTGGTATCCGGGCAATTGCACCTATGTCTCGGACGGCCCCAAGGGCATGAAGATCAGCCTGATCATCTGCGATGATGGCAACTATCCCGAGATCTGGCGCGATTGCGCAATGAAGGGCGCAGAGCTGATCGTGCGCTGCCAGGGTTACATGTACCCGGCCAAGGACCAGCAGGTGATCATGGCCAAATCCATGGCCTGGGCGAACAATGTTTATGTCGCCGTGGCCAATGCCGCCGGGTTCGACGGGGTCTATTCCTATTTCGGCCATTCCGCGCTGATCGGCTTTGACGGGCGCACGCTGGGCGAATGCGGCGAGGAGGAGATGGGCATCCAATACGCACAGATGTCGGTCTCGGCGATCCGCGATGCGCGGCGCAACGGGCAAAGCCAGAACCACCTCTTCAAGCTTTTGCACCGCGGCTATACCGGCATGATCAACTCGGGCGATGGCGATCAGGGCTTGGCGGCCTGCCCCTATGATTTCTACACCAAATGGGCGACCGATCCCGAAGGCACGCGCGAAATGGTCGAGGCGATCACGAGGCCCACGGTGGGCACGGATGAATGCCCGATGGAGGGCATTCCCAACCAAAAGACCGCAACCCATCGGTGAGCGGGGCCGGCCGGGTGCATCGCGCTCCGGCCACCCTGGGCTTGCCCAGACCGACTGCCCGGCGGCACCTGCGCCGCCGGGCATCCTCACCCATCAGTAGGAGCAGCGCGGTATGACACTTGACTACAAGATCTTCGAGGCGGGCAATGTCATGCTGCAATCGGGTCAAACCATCCCCGACTGCAAGCTGGCCTACAAGACCTTCGGCACGCTCAATGCCGCGAGGGACAATTGCATCGTCTATCCGACCTGGTATTCGGGTCAGCATTACGAAAATGAATGGCTGATCGGCGAGGGCATGGCGCTCGACCCGGCGAAGTACTTCATCGTGATTCCAAATATGCTGGGCAACGGCTTGTCCTCGTCGCCCTCCAACACCCCCGAGCCGATCAACGCCGCGCGCTTTCCCAATGTCACACCCTATGACAATGTCATGCTTCAGCATCGCCTGGTGACCGAGCTTTTCGGCATAGAGACGATCCCACTTGTCACCGGCTGGTCGATGGGCGGGTTGCAAACCTTCCATTGGGGCGCGCTTTTTCCGCAGATGGTGCAACGCATCGCCCCGTTTTGCGGGTCGGCCAAATGCTCGCGGCACAATTTCGTGTTTCTCGAAGGCGTCAAGGCGGCGCTGACCGCCGATGATGCCTTTGCCGGCGGCTGGTACACCGCCAAGCCGCAAAAGGGGCTGCGCGCCATGGCGCGGGTCTATGCCGGCTGGGGCTTCAGCCAGGCGTTCTATCGCGCCGAGCTCGACCTGTCGTCGATGGGCTATGCCTCGCTGGAGGATTTTCTGGTCGGCTTTTGGGAAGGGCTCTTTTTGGTGCGCGACCCCAACAACCTGCTGGCCATGCTGTGGACCTGGCAGAACGGCGATCTTTCGGCCAATGAAATCTACAAGGGCGATGTGAAGGCCGCGCTGGCCGGCATCACGGCGAAGGCCTTCGTCATGCCAGGGCTGCACGATCTCTATTTCCCGCCCGAGGACAGCGAGATCGAGGTTGCCGGCATGCCCAATGCCGAGTTGCATGTGATCCCGTCGGTTTGGGGTCATTTCGCCGGCGGGCCGGGGCTCAACCCCGATGACGTGACCTTTGTCGACGACAAGCTCAAGGAATTGCTGGCTGCCTGAGGCCGCAATGCTGGACGCACAGGTGCAGGAGGCGCCCATGGATCTCGATCAATACCGTATCGAGGCCGAGCCCTTTTATCAGGCCACCTCCGGCGAAGTGGCGCAGTTCACCGCGGCCTATGCCGCGCGCTTGCCGGTGATGCTGAAAGGCCCGACGGGCTGCGGAAAGACCCGCTTCATCGAGCATATGGCCTGGAAGCTGGGCCGCCCGCTCGTCACTGTGGCCTGCCATGAGGACATGACCGCGTCCGACCTTGTGGGGCGCTATTTGCTCGACCCCTCCGGCACGGTGTGGAGCGATGGGCCGCTGACCCAGGCGGTGCGCCATGGCGCGATCTGCTATCTTGATGAGATTGTCGAGGCGCGCCAGGACACCACCGTGGTCATCCATGCGCTGACCGATGATCGTCGGGTGCTGCCGCTGGAAAAGAAGGGCGAGCTGGTGCGCGCCCATCCCGACTTCCAGCTCGTGATCTCCTACAATCCCGGCTACCAATCGGTGCTCAAGGATCTCAAGGAAAGCACCAAGCAGCGTTTTTGTGCGCTGGATTTCACCTATCCCGACCCGGCAATCGAGACCGAGATCGTGGCCGTCGAAGCGCGCATCGACCCGCCGCTTGCCCATCAATTGGTCCAGATCGGGCAGCGATCGCGCAATCTGCGCGGGCAAGGGCTCAGCGAGGGCGCCTCCACACGGATGCTGATCCATGCCGGGGCGCTGATGCGCGAAGGGGTGAGCCTGTCGGCGGCCTGCGAGATCGCCGTGATCCTGCCGATCACCGATGATCCGGAGATGCGCGATGCGCTGTCCAATGCGGTCGCAGCCTGCGCCTGAGGCTGGCCGGTGAGCCCCGATCCGCGCGGCTTTTTGCGTGTGGCCGATGCCGCGTCGCAGAGCGTTGACGGCGAGGCCGCGGCGTTTCCGGGCGAATGGCTCGCGCCCTGGCTCCGCGCGCGCCGCAAGATCGAAGGGGCAGGCTATGGCGCGCCGCTCGAGGCCGCGTTTCGCCGCGCAGCTCCGGCCTGTGCGCAGATCGTGGGACCGGAACCGGCCATCGATATGGGCGACTATCTCTCGGCGGTGACCATCAAGGCAGGCCGTCGCGCCGGCGAGGCGTTTTGTGCCGCCGCCCCTGATGTTGCCGCATGCCTGGACGGGCCGCGGTTTCGCGACTGGATGAGCCTGATGCAGCGCTTTGCCGCGATGGCCCCAGAGTCGGTCATTCCTGTGTTGGAGCGCATCGACGGGCTGCTTGCCCGCGTCTCGATTTCGGGCTTCGAGGCCTGGCTGATCGGCGGTGTGCGCCTTGCCGGTGCCGATCGCGACCGGCGCCTGGCGTTCTTTCGCATGGAAAGCCCGGATGCGACCAAGCTGCTCGACCGAGAGGCGGGCGAGACCGGGTTCTTTGATGTCGAGCGTCGGATGCGGGCCTATGTCACCGCGCTTTACGGGCTGCGCGTGGTGGTGCGCGAGGCGCCGCCCGACCGGTTCGACGGGGCGCGGCGCCGGGCCAGCTTTGGCGACGGAATGGTGCGCATGCCGTCGAGCTTTCCGGGCTTTCGGAACGACCACGCCCTGGCGCTCTACCGCGCCGCACTTGCCCATATCGGCGCGCATCTGCGCTTTGGCGGGCCGCGCCGTGAGGTGGGCCAGCTCAAACCCATGCAGATCGCGGTCGTGTCGCTGATCGAGGATGCGCGGGTCGAGGCGCTGGCGATGCGCGAGCTGCCGGGTCTGGCGCGGCTTTGGCTGCCCTTTCACATCGCCCAAGCCTCGGGCGCGATGACGGCGCCCAGCCTCTTTGCCCGGCTGTCGCGCGCGCTGATCGATCCGGATTTCGAGGATATCGACGGCTGGGTGCGCAAGGGCCGAGACATGTTCCACGCCGCGGGCGACCGGCTGGAGGATCCGTCCATCAGCCGGGCCATCGGCAATATTCTGGGCAATGATCTGGGCCAGATGCGGGTGCAGTTCAACGCCAAGACCTATGCGCCCCAACCGCCC
>JBCDDO010000286.1:0-4495 GCA_039180245.1 Pseudomonadota bacterium
AAGGACGGGTCGGAGAGAAAGTTCAGATAGGTTTCGCCCCAATTCATGCCCCGGTTCCAGGGCTGCGAGAGCCGGTAGCGCTGCAGCGAGTAGAAGACGGCCGTGAAGAACGGGATCAGGATCCCGATGCAGACCAGAAGCGCGGGCAGGCTCAGCAGATAGGGAAACAGCCGCCGCGACACCCGATAGGGCCGCCGCGCTGGCGCTGCCATGATCTCAGCCAAAAAGAGCCCTCCCGCGCTCAGGGAATGGGCGGGCCGTATCGGGCCCGCCGGTGGCGATCTGGATCGGGCGGGTGCTGCCCGTCCTTGGGGTGGAAGGACGCCCGGGGTATGGGGCGCCCCTTGGGTGATCGCGCCGGCCGATCAGCCCAGACCGGCATCCTTGAGCTGCCGATCGACGCTGGCGGCAAGCTGGTCGAGCCCCTCATCGACCGGGACCTCGCCGGCGACCATTTTTTGCAGGCTGGCCGCCCATTCCGTGGTCAGATCGAAGAAGAGCGGCTGGGCGGTGAACTTGATCGACGCACCCGGCGCCGAGACGTCATGCATCTCGACATAGCCCGGATAGCTCGAAGCCAGCCGGTCGCGGAAGCCCGCATCGGCCCAGACGCTTTCGCGCACTGGGTTGACGAAATCCATCTGCGTGGCACCGAAAAGCCCATGCTCCGGCCCGCTGGCCCATTGCATGAAGGTCCAGGTGGCGTCGCGATCGCGCGAGAATTTGGACATGGCCAGCGACCAGATCCAGATATTGGGCGTGGGCGCGCCATTGCCCGAGGCCGCAAAGGGCGCATAGGCCAGCTTGCCGGCCATGGCATTGTCGCCGCCATTCATGAAATAGCCCAGGATGTCGGCATCATAGATCATTGCCGATTTGCCGGCCCCCAGATCGGTGCCGACCTGATACCAGGTGTGGGTCGACCAGTCGGCCGCACCGCTGTCCTGGATCATCTTGACCCATTTGGCGTGGAACTCCTTGGAATTGGCGGTGTTCATCGCCGCCGACAGCATGCCGTCGGCCGAGACATTGAGATCGACCTCGCCCAGATTGGCATAGGCCGACAGGAAGCCCGGATGGATCGTCGCCCAACTGCGCGAGCCGCGCACGCCGATGCCGTAGATCCCATCCGTGTCGGCTTGGACCTTGGCCGCAGCCTCCATCAGCCCGTCGAGATCGGTGGGCACATCGACGCCGGCGGCCTCCATCATCGCGGCGTTATAGGCCAGGTTGTTCTGCTCATACCCCCAGGGAATGCACCATTGGAACGCATCCTCCGAGCCAAGCTCGCCCCCCGGCCGGCCGTTCCAGGCGCAGGATTTGCGCACGCCCTCCAGCATGTCGGTCCAGTTATAGTTGGGGTTGGTTTTGGAGGGGTCCTGGATCCATTCATTGTGATCGACCACCCAGCCCGCCGGCCCGTAGGTCCAGGTCATGTAGGCGCCGGTCATGAACGCATCATATTCGGAGGAGCGTGAGGAGAGCGCCGCGGTCACCTTGTCGAAATAAACATCCTCGGGGAAGATGTCATAGGCGACCTCCATGCCGGTCAGCTCGGTGAAATTGGCCAGGTTGGCCAGCATCGCGTCGGTATAGGGGTGCTTGTTGAGCAAAAGCTTGATGCCCTTGCCGGCATGCTGCTTCCAGTCGAAATCGGCGGCCAGCGCGCGGGTGGCGGCGGCATTGACCAGAACGCCGGCCGTAGCGGCGGTCATGCCCATGGCGCCCAAGCCCCGGATCAGGCTGCGTCGGCTCATCTGGCCCCGCATATAGGCGTCGATCAGGGTTTTTTCCTTATCGTACATTTGGGTCCTCCCTTTGCCCGTCATTTATTCTGCCGCCACGACATCAGCGTCGTGGGGCGCACCGACAAGGCCGCGAGCGGTTGCCTCGTCGATGATCAGTCCGGTTAAGATCCCGCTTTTGAGCGCGGCCTCCAGGGCCGAGGCTTTGGAGGCGCCGCCGGCAATGGCCACAACCTCGCGGCCGCGCAGCTCGTCGAGGGGCAATGCCATGGCACGCCCGTCAAACGGGGTTGCCATCACCTCGCCCTCGGCATTCAGGAACTGGCCCAGGATTTCGGCCCGCGCGCCGGCTGCGCGCAGCGCGTTGATGGCGGCCGTGCCCTCGCCCATCAGCGCGGCAATTCCCTCCGAGCTGTCGAGCTCACCCACACCGACCACCGCCAGGCTGGCCGCGCGCATCCGCTCCAGCACATCGCGCAGCAGCGATTGCGAGAGCAGCACCGCCTTGTCGGCCGGTGTGTCGGTGAACAGCGGCGCGGGCATCAGATAGGCCTCGGCACCCGATTTTTGCGCCAGCCGGTGGATCACGTCATAGGGATTGGCGGCGAGCGAGCGGGTCAACCCGCCCAGGAGCGAGACAAAGGCCGAGCGGCTCTCCTCGCGCGGTCGCATGGCTTCCACCGCGGCGGCAAGAGTGCGGCCATGGCTGATGCCGATCAGCCCGTGCCGCCCACGATCGAGGATCGAGCCCAGCCAATCGCCGCCGATCGCGCCAAGCGCGCGCAGCGGCAGCGGTCCGGGCTCGGGCAGCTCGGCGGCCACCCGGCAAATGGACAGGCCGAAGCGGGCGATCAGCCGGTCTTCGAGCTCGACACATTCGGTGGCGCGCGGATCGACCCAGACATGGACCAGACCCATCGCCTGGGCCTTGGCGATCGCGCGATGCGCACGGGTTGCCGACAGGCCCAGCCGCTCGGCGACCTCGCCCTGGGTCAACCCGCCGACAAAATGCAGCCAAGCTGCGCGGGCCGCGAGACCCGCCTCGTCCTGAGCCGTCGGCGCCGTGGCTGTCTTGGCCAACGCGTCCTCCCCAAGCGGGTCATGGCATGTCCACGACCTCGCTCTGCTGATCCGCAGATATTGTCCTGCATTTTTTTTCAGCTATGGAATGTTTTGCTTTTGGGACCGGCCTGTCAACCGTTTTTGGCGCCGGGCCGTGCTTGGGTGCGGGGCCGTGCTTGGCAATGTGCCCGTCAGTCAGACGGATCGCGCATCAAACCGGCCGCAGCAGTGCCGGCAAGCCGGCCAAGGACCGTGGCCATCAGCAACCCGGAGCCGGAGAGATAGCCCCAATCCGATGGGCCGGAGAGACCGCGCGCCGCGCCGCCCCCGGCAAAGAGGTTCGGCGCCAATGTGCCATCCTCCAAGCACACCCGCCCAGAGCCGTCGACTTCCAGCCCGCCCTGGGTGTGAAAGAGCGCGCCGGTGACCTTGGCGATGTGGTAGGGCGGCGCGAGCGGCGCGCTGCGGGTGAAGTCACGCCCGAAGGCGTCGTCGCCGCGACCGGCGGCCATCTCGGCCACGCCGGCCATCGTGTCGGCAAGAACCTCAACGCTGCATCCGATGCGCTGTGCCAGACCGGCGATCGTGTCGGCGGTGGCAATTGCGCCCTGCGCCTCGGCCTCGCGATGCGAGTGAAGCTGCGCGCCCAGGGCATGCGTGCGCGCGTCGAAAATCGTCCAGGCCACGCCGCCGGGCTGGGCAAGCACCTGTGCCGCCTGCTCCGAATAGCCCTCATTTTCATGCGAGAATCGGCGGCCCTCGGCATTCACCTGAAACCCGCCCTCGGCAATGCAGGCCCAGCCCAGATGCGCCATCTGTGGGGTGGTCACCGCGCCATGGCCCTGATAGCTGCCCAGATCGGCGATGCGCGCGCCAAGCGCCTGTCCCCAGATCACCGCATCGCCGGTATTGCCGGCATGGCCATGGTAATGCGCCTGGGCAATGCGCGGGGCGTGGCGCTGCAGGAGCTCGGCATTGCCGCCATAGCCATTGCAGGCCAGAATGAGCGCGTTGCAGCCGATGATCTCCTGCCGCCCATCGGGCCGTTCGATGCCCGCCGCGAGGATCCGCCTGTCGGCCGCAGCATAGAGAATGCGCACCCGCGCCGAGGTCACCAGATCGATCTCCGCGCCAGCCACAGCGGCCACCAGCGCGCCCAAAAGCTCCGCCCCATCGAGCGTGGGCGTGCCGTGCATGTGATAGGCTGAATGGCCCGGATAGCGAAAATTGTCGACGACCTTGAAGGGCATGTCGAGCCGTGCCGCCAGCCAGTCGATGGTTGGCCCCGAAGCCTCGGCGATCCGTCGCGCGATCTCAGCATCGCATTTGCCCTTGGATTTGGCGATCAAATCCGCGGCCAGGGTGGCGGCACTGTCCTCGACCCCTGCGGCGCGTTGCAGGGCCGTGCCCGCGGCGGGGATTTGCCCGCCCGACAGCGAGGTGCTGCCCGACGGGGTGGCGTCGCGCTCAAGCAGCATCACCTCGGCCCCGGCCTCCTGCGCAGCAAGGGCGGCGCAACAGCCGCAGGCCCCGGCCCCCACGATCAGCACCTGCGTCCGGGCATCCACGTGTGGTCGATCCCAGATCAGTTCCACAGCGCTTGCGCTTTTCATCCCATATCCCCCGCCCGGCCGCTTGCCGTCAAAACCCGTATCAGGACCTGTGATATAGCACCGGTGCCAGCCGCG
>JBCDDO010000287.1:0-4483 GCA_039180245.1 Pseudomonadota bacterium
AAGGGCTCGACCAGCAGGGTTTCGGCGGCATCGGAGGCCAGAACCGGCGGTCCATTCGCTGCCTCATGCACCAGATAGACCCCAACCGAGGAGCCCTCGTTGTTGGGTTTGACCACATAGGGCGGCGGCAGAACATGGCGCGCACGAATATCGGCGCTGCGTGCCAATTTGCCGGCGAGCACCGGCAGGCCCGCGGCCGCAAACACCTGCTTGGCAAGGGTCTTGTCCATGGCCAGCGCCGAAGCCAGCACGCCGGAATGGGTGTAGGGCAGGCGCAGCCATTCCAGCATGCCCTGCACGCAGCCATCCTCGCCCCAGCGGCCATGCAGCGCGTTGAACACGACATCCGGCGCGGCATCGCGCAAGGCCGCGACGAGGTCGGGCCCCGCATCGATCTCGATTGCCTCGAACCCCGCATCCCGCAGACCCGCGGCGCATTCCCGGCCCGAGACGAGGGACACCTCGCGCTCGGCCGACAGGCCGCCCTTCAGCACTGCGACACGGGGTGCTGCCCTGCTCGACATACCCGCCTCGTACCGACCCGAGTGTTGTTTTTGCCGGGCCGGGTTCCTGTTGCGATCCCGGAGCGGCAGCTTTACGCCCGCTCGGTTCCGGAACCCTGCGCGGGCGGCAACGAACGTCCCACCCGCATGATCTCCCATTCTAGCGAAATGCCGGCGTTTTTCAAAACCCTTTTGCGCACCTCTTCGCCGAGCGCCTCCAGCTCGGCCGCGGTCGCATCGCCGGCATTGATCAGGAAATTCGCGTGCTTTTCAGAGATCTGCGCCCCGCCCTTGCGCAAGCCTCGGCAGCCGGCATCCTCGATCAGCTTCCAGGCCTTGAGCGTGTTGGGATCATTGGGCGCCCCGGTCGAGGAATAGCCAGCGGGGTTGCGAAAGGTCGACCCGCAGGAGCGCGCATTCACCGGCTGGCTCTCGGCCCGGCGGGCCAAGGCCTCCTGCATCCGCGCAGCGATGGCCGCGGGCGCGTCCGGCCGGCCCTGAAAAACGGCTTCGGTGATCACCGCGTCCGGCGACAGGCTTGAGCGTCGATAGCCAAGGCCCAGCGCCGCGGCCGGCAGCGTCCGACGCCCGGCACGGTCAACGAGTGTGATCTCGACCAGGACATCGGCCACGTAGGCACCGTAGCAGCCTGCATTCATGCGCACCGCCCCGCCAACCGTGCCGGGGATCGTGCGCAGAAACTCCAACCCCGCCAGACCCGCCTCTGCCGCTGCTTCGGCCAGACGCGCATCGAGCACCGCCGCACCGGCCCTGATCCGGCCCTCCGGCTCGATCGCAACGGTCGCAAACGGCCGGCCGAGGCGGATTACCATCCCCTCGACCCCGCCATCGCGGATGATGAGGTTCGAGGCCACGCCCATGGGCAGCACCGGCAGGTCGGCGGGCAGCGCCGCAAGGCAGGCGGCCAGATCCTCGGCATCGGCGGGCTGAAAAAGGATGTCGGCCGGGCCGCCCACGCGCAGCCAGCTCAGATCGGCCATCGGACGGTTGCGCACGATCCGGCCCCGCACGGGCGGCAGATCGGCTTGGGTTGAAGAAGACGGGTCAGCGGCCATGCCCGAGGGCTAGCCCAGAACGATGCCAAAAACCAGCACCGCTGAGGACAGGGTCAGCCCGACCCAGGGCGCCCAGGCCGGGGCGACAAACCCTTCGACCGTGGAGAACGTGCTGTCCCGCCGTAGGAGAATGAGCACGCCGTTCATCACCACGAACACCGCCAACAGCAGGGCCGCGCTGGCCGAGGCAAGACCGGCAAGCGGCGCCGAAAGGCTCAGCGCCAGCACCGTGCCGGCGGCCAACAGCGTGGCCATGACCGGGGTGCCGAGGCGGGGATGAATTTGGCCAAGCGCGCGTGGCCCGCCATGGCGGGCGCCCAGGCCATAAAGCACCCGGGCCGCCATGACGATCTGCGCCAGCACGCCGTTCAGCGCCGCCGCGACGGCGATCAGGGTCAATATCGGAACCCCGGCCGGCCAGCCCGCTTGCATGACCAGCGCCAGCGGCCGGGTCGACACCGACAGCGCTTCCAGCGGCACTGCGCGCACCGCAGCGACGCTCACCAGCATATAGGCAGCCGTGGTCAGGATAAGCGCCGCCAGGATCGCACGCGGCATCGTGCGTTGCGGGTGGCGCACCTCCTCAGCCATATTGACCATGTCCTCAAAGCCCAGATAGGCAAAGAAGGCCAGAAGAGTGGCGCCCAGAAACCCAAGCCCGGGCAGCGCTGAGGGCAGATCCTCCAACGCCGCCTCGGCCGGCGCCACGACCAGCCCTGTTGCCGCAACAAGGCCCAGGCCACCAAGCTCGATCAGGGTCAGCACCGCGGCGAGCGCGAGCGATTCGAGCACCCCCAGCACCGCCGCCGCGGTCAATGCGGCGAGCAGCGCGACGGTGAGCAGCGGCGCCGGCAGATCGATCAGCGCGCGCAGATATCCAACGCCACCCTGCAGGATCGCCGCAGAAGAGACGATGCCGACCAGCGCGATCACCGCCCCAACGGCCAGGGGCAGCGCCCGCCCGCGTGTCGCCTGCGCAACCCAGGCCGCTTCGCCGGCACTTTGGGGAATGCGCGAGGACAGCTCGGCATAGCTCAGCGCGGTGGGCGCAGCCACGATACCGGCTGCCAGAAAGGCCAGCGGCGCCCAAAGCCCGGCATCGGCAGCCACCGCACCGACAAGCACATAGATGCCCGCCCCGATCATCACGCCGACGCCGTAAAGGGTCAGCAGCCAAAATCCGATCCGCCGCTTCAGCCCAGACCCTTGATCCGCCGCGCCCATCGCGTCCGTCCCCGGAAGGTTCGCCTGCGGGCAGTATACCCCAACCGGCGCCAAGTCGTCAGGGGGCGTTTGCCACCCAGCCGCGACAGCTTGCGTCGGGTGGCACCGCACCGTCGTAAGTGCTGCCGGCCCGAGCACCTCCCATGTTGCAACCAAGTAGAAATGTCACCGGGTTTGCAAAGCAGAAGGGTCACCGGAGGGCGCGGCGAGCAAAGCCTGGCAGGGCGGAGACCTCACACATGGCACCCCTGGCTGGCTTTGCGGTTAGTTGTCGAGAATGGTCCTGTTGGGGGCGACATGCCCTTGGTCATCGAGCATTTTGACCCGTCGTCCCGGGATGCCTTCGTAGTCGATTGATGACCTACGTCCGCGCGCATCTGTAATCGTAATCGAATACATGTTCCCTCGCCGCCCAGCCTCAAATCTGGCTTTGAATTCGGCGAAGTCGGAATTTGATGCTCCGTGCTTTTGGCAAAATCCTTCGAACCCGTTTCTGAAAATTGGAAGGGCGTGGACAAGCTGATCCGTGGCGGTGCCTTCATCGAGCTGTCCAGTCAGGAAGTCTACGACCAGGAAGCCATCAGGGTTGCAAGCTGCGTCCGCAAAGACGTGGGTCTCACAGTAGCCAATGACGAAACCAAGCCCACTCGCCAGTGAGTCGGTAAAATTGTGTGCAACGGCGTGCAACTGCGAATGCTTCATGCGGGTCAGTACAAACCATCCGTTCGCGGGGTCAAGACGATTGCTCGGCAGCTGCTCGTTCCGTGCGCGCTCATAGTAAGCTTCCATCCTCGACGGTCGTCCTGATGGGCGGAATCCGGTCTTCTTGTACCCATTCTTTGCACTGACAGGTTTGACCTGCGGCGGCGCGGGGGCGCGGGGGCGCAGGTTCAGCCCGGCATCCTGGCGCATCGACAGGCCGGCCGGCGA
The DNA here is from genome assembly GCA_039180245.1 of Pseudomonadota bacterium. GTDB lineage: Bacteria > Pseudomonadota > Alphaproteobacteria > Rhodobacterales > Rhodobacteraceae > J013. The sequence continues at coordinate 3,734 of JBCDDO010000287.1, forward strand.
CCGGCCTTCCCCCCAATCGCCCGCGACATGCCGCCCGGCGATGGACGACAGCTTGCGCCACATCTCCCCTCGCGCATGCCGCCGCCGGAGGGCACCGACCGCGGTCCAGGGCCGACAGGCCCGCCGACCGCAAATCGTGTCGCGCCGCATGGCGCGTCCTTTTGGCAGCGGCCCAGGCAGAGACCTTCCGCGTGGGGTCAGCCGGCCTCGCGGCGGGCCAGCGCCGCGGGCAGCGCATTCGCCCAGGCTGAGATCGTGCCGGCCCCGAGGCACACGAAAATGTCGCCCGGCTGCGCTTCCTTGGCAAAGAAAGCGGCCAACCCCGCCTCCTCTTCCACCGCGCGCGCCTTCTTGTGGCCATGCCGACGCAGCCCGGCGACCAGCGCGTCGCGGTCGATCCCGGGCAGCGGCACCTCGCCGGCGGCATAGACGGCGGTGATGCCGACCACATCGGCATCATTAAAGCAGCCGCAGAACTCCTCGAAGAGATCGCTCAGACGGCTGAACCGGTGTGGCTGATGCACGGCGATCACCCGCCCGCCGGTTTCGGCGACCGAGGCCCGCGCCGCCGACAGAACCGCTGCGATTTCCACCGGGTGATGGCCGTAATCATCGATGATCGTCACGCTCTCGATCTCAGCCACGCGCGTAAAACGCCGGTTCACGCCGCCGAACCCGGCCAGCGCTGTGGCGATTGCCGCATCCTCGACGCCCAGATGCCGGGCCACCGCAATTGCGGCCAGGGCGTTC
>JBCDDO010000288.1:0-4459 GCA_039180245.1 Pseudomonadota bacterium
GCCGTCAGCCTGGACTATTGGAACGAGCTGAGCGCAGAGCAGCAGGCCACGATCGAAGCAATCGCTGCGGAGATGGAACCGGGGTTCTGGGAGATCTCTGAGGCCGAGCATGCCAAGCGCATGCAGCAGCTGATGGACAATGGCATGACTGTGCAGGCCCCGACGCCCGACATGGCCGCCGCAATGCGCACGGCAACCGCCGATATGGCGGCGGAATTTGCCGAGCGAGTGCCCGGCTCGGGCGAGATCATCGACGCCTTCAAGGCCGCCACCGGCAAGTAAGCCCGGCCGTACAGGCCCGCCGGGGCCGATCTGACCGCGCGCCCTGCTCGGGCGCGCGCTATCCCAAGGGAGACGCGGATGCGCGCAATTCTGCGCCTTCTCGATGCTGTGTGTTCAGTGGGGGCAGCGGTCGCCGCCCTGGCCTGTCTGGCGCTTGCGATCATGCTGATCGTCGAGGTGATCACCACCTCGTTCATGGAGTACTCGCAGCCCTGGTCGGTTGAATATTCCAGCTATCTCTTGGCGCCGGTGCTGTTTGCCGGGGCTGGATGGACCCTGGGCCGGGGCGGGCATATCCGCGTGGCCGTCCTCACCCAGCTGATGCCGCCGCGCGCGCAATGGCTGGCCGATCTCCTGGGCTCGGTCTTTGCGCTCGGGGTCAGCCTCTTCGTCAGCCTTGCGCTTGTCGAATACACAGCGCGCAGCTTTGAGGTGGGGTCGGTCTCGACCTACCCGACCCGCACGCCGATCTGGATGCCGCAGGCGGTGCTCACCTTCGGCTGGGTGGTGCTGGTGCTGGGTCTGATTGCACGGATCCTGCGGCTCATCACCGGCCGGATGCCCGAGGATGCGCCGCCAGAAGCCGCGACCACGCCCGACGCCCCTGCCGGAGGCAAAGCATGACCGCACCGCTCGCCCTCATTGCCGGGCTCATGGCCGTGTTTCTGGCCGGCGGCATTTGGGTGGGGTTTGCGCTGATGTCGGTGGGCATCATCAGCCTGGAGACCTTCAAAAACATGAAGGTCGAGCGGTTTCTGGCCGGCGATGTCTGGGGCTCGGCCACGGCGTTGGAGCTCGTCACCCTGCCGCTTTTCATCCTGATGGGCGAGATCCTGTTTCACACCCGGCTGAGCGAGAACCTGTTCGGCGGCCTCGCGCCCTTCGTGCGCCGTCTGCCCGGGCGGCTCTTGCATGTCAACATTCTGGGCTGCACGCTTTTTGCGGCCGTGTCGGGCTCGTCTGCGGCCACCACCGCAACGGTGGGGCGCATCACGCTGACCGAGCTTGGCGGCCGCAACTATGACCGCGGGCTTGCCCTGGGCAGCCTGGCCGGTGCGGGCACGATGGGCTTTCTCATCCCGCCCTCGATCCCGCTGATCGTTTATGGCGTGCTGGCCGAGATCTCGATCCTCGATCTCTTCATCGCGGGCATCGTGCCGGGGCTGCTGCTGGCGGCGATGTTCATGCTCTATGTCGGCACGGCGGCGTTTCTGCGCCCGGGTGCCGCGGCCGCGCCACAGCCCTCCACCAGCTGGGCGGAAAAGCTGCGCGCGCTGACCCGGCTGCTGCCCACCGTCGCGCTGATCGGGCTGGTGATTGGGTCGATGTATGGCGGCTTTGCCTCGGTCACCGAGGCCGCGGCCGTGGGCGTGTTGGGCGCCGCGATCCTTGCTGCGGCCGAAGGCCAGCTGAGCTTCGGCATGGCCCGCAAGGCGTTGCTGGGCACGGTCAAAACCTGCTCGATGATCGGGCTGATCATCACCGGCGCGCTCTTTTTGTCCAAGGCGATGGCCCGGCTGAGCATTCCCACCGATGTGGCCGCGGCGATCGATGCGCTGGCGCTCGACCCGCTGGCGCTGATCCTGCTCCTGATGCTCTTCTACCTCGCTTTGGGCTGCTTTTTGGACGGGTTGTCGACCATCGTCATGACCCTGCCGGTGACCTTGCCGCTGATCGTTGCGGCCGGATTCGACCCGGTCTGGTTCGGCATCTTTCTGATCGTGACGGTTGAGATGGCGCAGATCACCCCGCCCATCGGGTTCAATCTCTTTGTCATCAAGGGCATGACGGGCGAGGGCATTGGGCGGATTGCGCGTGCCGCTGCGCCGTTCTGCCTGATCATGATCCTGCTGGTGATGCTGTTGATCGCGTTTCCGGGGCTGGCGATCTGGCTGCCGGGCTCGATGCGCTGACACATTGGCTCAGAGCGGCCCGTCCTCGCGGCGCAAACGCATCGCATAGGCAAAGCTGCCCGCCGGATGCCAGTTGAACGAAACGATGAGCGGCTGATCGGTGTCGTCGAGATAGCGGCGCGTCATGCACACCGCCGGATTGCCGGCTGCCTGGGCAAAGCCTGGCGCAAGGGATGCGGGAAACGGCCCGGCGGTGATTTCCTGGGCGACCTCGGCCACCCGCACCCCAAAGCGCGCCTCGATCAGCTGATAGAGCGGGCCTGTCACGTTCGGCATTTCACTGGCGAGCGGCGCGAACCCCTCATGCAGGTAGATCTCGCTGGCGCAGATCGGTTCGCCACTGCGCGCCCGCCGCTGACCGACCGCGCGCAGCCATTGCCGGCCGGGACGGCGGCCGAGCCGGGCGGCCAGCGCCTCATCGGCCACCACCAGATCGACCTGATCGCAGCCAAGCGTTGTGTCCTCGGCATATTCGAAAAGCTCGCTGAGCGAGCGCATGCGGTGAAGATAGCCCGCCTTGGGGCGGTCGGAGATGACCTCGGACCCCGAGCCTTGCCGCCGACGCACATAGCTTTGCGCGGCAAGCCGGCGCAGCGCCTCGCGCACGGTGTGGCGCGAAACGCCAAACTCGGCACAAAGCTCCTGTTCGGTCGGCAGGAGCGTGCCGAGCGTATATTCCCCCGCCTCGATCCGCTCGATGAGGGTTTGTGCAAGCGCCTGGTACCGGGGCTGGCCGTTGCGCGTCATCGCCCCTGCCTGCCCATGGCCAGAGCGCGCCGCATGCCGGGGCCAGAACCCATCCAAATGCCGGCGCCCTGTCGCCCGCGGCCAGATATCACGCTGTGCTCCCCGCTCAATTCACGTCACATCGCGCGGCGTCGGGCCGCCCAGCCATCGGCAAGGCTGTCGCGATGCGCCGGATCGGCAATTGCGATCAGCGCCTCGGCCCGGCTGTCGAGATCGGCGTTGCGCAAATCGGCCACCCCATGTTCGGTCACCACCAGGCCGGCATCGGCGCGCGGCAGCGACACCGGTGTGCCGGGCTCCAGCGCGATCTTGATGCGGCTGGCCCGTTTGCGCCCGGCCGTGGACGGAAGCGCCGTGATCGCCCGCCCGCCGGGCGATGCAAGCGCCCCGCGTTGAAAATCCGCCGCCCCGCCATGGCCCGAGATTTGCTGGCCGCCGAGGCTCTCCAGATTGGCCTGCCCCAGCAGATCGATCTCGATCGCCGAACCCACCGTCACCAGCCGTGGGATCGCGGCGAGACGCGCCGCATCATGGGTTTCGCCAATCGCGGCAAAGCGCACCGCGCTGCTTATGGCGGCCCAGTCGTAAAGAGCCTGCGTGCCAAGCGCGATGCCAGCCGTCGCGCCCCGCGTGACGACGCCGGTCTCCACCAAAGGGGGAAGCGCATCGGTGATCATGCCGGCGTGATAGCCCAGGTCGCGATGCCCGTGAAGAGCACCCAGCACCGCATTGGCCGCGCGCCCTATGCCAACATTGACCGTATCCCCCGGTCCGATCAGTTCGGCGATGCGTGCCGCAATGGCCAGGGTCACCTGGTCGGCCTTTGGCGCGTCATGGAGCAAAAGCGGGGTTTCAGCTTCGATCAGCGCCTCGAACCGGTCGACGGGCAGGCGCGGCGCCTGCGGTGGCGCAGGCATGGCGGGATTGACCTGGCCGATCAGCCGCACCGGCGTCGCGGCAAGATGCGCGGCCACGTCGCAGGCAAGACCCGGTGTGACCTGGCCGTTCTGCGGCGGCGAAACCTGCAGGAGGGCAAAGTCGGGCGGCTGGGCGGCAATCCATCCAGGCACGTCCGAGTAATGACGCGGGAAAAACCGCACGCGGCCGGCGGAAAAACCCTCGCGCAAGCCAGCATGCACAAACAAGGTTTCGGCCGACGCGCCGGGCACATTGGCCGACGGGTCGCGCTGGTTCACGCCCGGCACCCAGACACCGGCAAAGACCAGATCGCGGCCAAGCTCGGGATCCTGCGCAAGCCGGTCGAGCGCGGCAGTCGGCTCGCCCACGCCACCAGCGATCCAAACCCGACTGCCGGCCGCCATCCCCTGCCAGATCCGTGCAAAGCCGCCTGTCATCCTGCCTCCGTCATCCTGCCTCCGTCATCCTGTCTCCGTCATCCCGCCTCCGTCTCCTGCCTCCGTCTCTGCCTCTTGCACCGGCATCGGCGGCTGCTAGGATATGTCCGGACAAATTTTTCGCAACAGCCAGCTGCCACAGGACACTCGGCCATGGGCACC
>JBCDDO010000289.1:0-4451 GCA_039180245.1 Pseudomonadota bacterium
CCCGGCCTTCCACCAGGCGCATCGATGCGTGCGGGGGCAAATCAGCGGGTCCGGCGTCACTGCCCTTGGTTGGAACGCGCGCCGGCGCCCGCCGACATGCGCCGGGTTTGCCCCGCGCTGTCGTCCCGGCGCCACCGGCCTGCGGCCCAGCGCCCCGACCGCCCCGGCAGCGCTTGTGCCGCCCCGCGGCGATGTCTATTTGGCAGCAGATCGCGGAGGACGGCATGACACAGGACGCGGATCAACGCGCCAAGGCAAAGACCATCGGACCCCTGCGCGGGCTTTTGCCCTTCATCCTGCGGTATCGCGGCAACCTCCTCGCGGCCTTTGTCGCCCTTGTCATCACCGCCATTCTCTCGCTGGTGCTGCCGCTGGCGGTGCGCCGCGTCGTCGATGGGTTTTCCGAAACCGACACCGCCCGGATGGACGCCTATTTCGCCGCGGCGATCGCGCTGGCGGCGTTTCTGGCCGCGGGCACGGCGATCCGCTTCTGGCTGGTCACCCGGCTGGGCGAGCGGGTGGTCGCGGACATCCGCAAAGCGGTCTATGACCGGGTGATCGGCATGAGCCCGGCCTTTTACGAGCGGGTGATGACGGGCGAGGTGCTCAGCCGGCTGACCACCGACACCACGCTGATCCAGTCGGTGGTGGGCTCCTCGGTCTCCATCGCGCTGCGCAACATTTTGATGTTCGTGGGCGGCATGGGCTTTATGCTGGCCACCTCGCCCAAGCTCACCGGGCTTGCCATGCTGCTGGTGCCCATCGTGATCGTCCCGATCCTCACGCTGGGCCGGCGGCTGCGGCGGCTGTCGCGCGAAAGCCAGGACCGCATCGCCGACAGCTCGGCCATGGCCTCCGAAACCCTGCTGGCCGCCCAGACCGTGCAGGCCTACACCCATGAAACCCGCAGCCGGGCGGCGTTCGACACCCTGATCGAACGCTCGTTCGACGCGGCGCGGCGGCGCATCACCACCCGCTCGGCCATGACCGCGATCGTGATCTTTCTGGTCTTCACCGGCATTGTCGGGGTGCTTTGGATCGGCGCGCGCGATGTGCGCGACGGGGTGATGAGCCCGGGCGAGCTGGTGCAGTTCCTGATCTATGCGATCATCGTGGCCGGCGGCGTCGCGGCGCTTTCCGAGATCTGGGGCGAGATGATGCGCGCCGCCGGGGCCACCGAACGGCTGGTCGAGCTGCTCTATGCCACCGATCCCATTGCCCGGCCCGCCAGCCCCGCCCTCCTGCCGGTCGCGCGTGGCCGGGTGGCGTTCGACGCGGTCGCCTTTCGCTATCCCGCCCGGCCCGAAACGGCCGCGCTGACCGGGTTCTCGCTCAGGGTCGAGCCCGGCGAAACCGTGGCCCTGGTCGGCCCGTCCGGCGCCGGCAAGACCACGGTCTTTCAGCTCTTGCAGCGCTTTTATGATCCCGATGCCGGGCAGATCCGCCTCGATGGGAGCGATATTGCCACGCTGCGGCCCGAAGATCTGCGCCGCCGCTTTGCGCTGGTGCCCCAGGAGCCGGTGATCTTTGCAAGCTCAGCGCGCGAAAACATCCGCTTTGGCCGGCCCGAGGCCGCGGATGCCGAGGTCGAGGCCGCCGCCCGGGCCGCCGCTGCGCATGAGTTCATCGCCAAGCTGCCCCGGGGCTATGACAGCGCGGTCGGCGAGCGCGGCGTCATGCTCTCGGGCGGGCAGCGCCAGCGCATCGCCATTGCCCGGGCCATCCTGCGCGACGCGCCGGTGCTGATGCTCGACGAGGCCACCTCGGCGCTCGATGCCGAAAGCGAGCGGGCGGTGCAAGAGGCGGTGGAGCGGCTGAGCAAGGACCGCACGACCATCGTGATCGCGCATCGGCTGGCCACGGTCAAACGCGCCGACCGGATCGTGGTGATGGAGGGCGGGCGCATCGTGGCCACCGGCACGCATGACAGCCTGGTCGCCGAAGACGGGCTTTATGCGCGGCTGGCGCGGCTGCAATTCACCGACGGGCTTGCCGCCTGAGAGGCGGCGGCCGCCGGTCCCGGTCCCGGTCCCGGTCCCGGCGGTGCGGGCTTTGGCAATTTGCCCCGGGGTGACGTTGCGTTACTCTTGCCGCAGCGCGGTTGGCGGGTGAAAACCGGCCCGGTTCAGCGGGATGGCTGCGCTGCAGCGGGCGGTCTTGGCGCCGCCATATCGGACCACCGATCGGCCGGCCCCCCGGGGCTGCCGGATCCAGGCGACGGTCCCGGCACCGGCCCGGGCGCAAAAAACGGGCCGATGCGGGCCAGAAGGGGAGGCGACGATGACAACGCGTATGGCCGATTTTTCCGACAAGCTGGCCATCGAACAGGCCATGCCGCTGGCCGAACGCTGGTCGGCCCGCACGCCCTATGAGCTCTTGACCGCGACCGCGGCGCGCCATCCCGACCGGCCGGCGCTGAGCTTTCAGATCCGCTCGGGCCCCGGCGAGCCGGCCGAAACCCTGGATTGGACCGCGCTGCATGGCCGGGTGACCCAGGCCGCCAACATGTTCCGCGCGCTGGGCGTCGGGCCCGACGACACGGTCGCCTATCTGCTGCCCAACTGCAACGAAACCGCCATTGCGCTTTTGGGCGCGGCCACGGCCGGGCGGGTCGCGCCGGTCAACCCGCTGCTCGAACCCTCGCAGATCGCAGCGATCCTGCGCGAGGTGAACGCCAAGGTGCTGGTCACCCTGGCACCCTTTCCCAAATCCGACGTTGCGCAGACCGCGGCCCTGGCGGCGGCCGAAGTGCCGGGCCTGACCACGATCCTGCAGATCGATCTCAAGCGCTATCTCTCGGCGCCCCTGCGCTGGCTGATCCCGCTTTTGCGGCCCAAGGCAACCGGCGGGCATGGCGCAAGGGTGCTCGATTTTCACACCGAACTGGCCCGCCAGGACGCGCATAAGCTGACCTTTGAAGAAACCGGCGACGACCGCATCTGCGCGCTCTTTCACACCGGCGGGACCACCGGCATGCCCAAGGTCGCCCAGCACCGCGCCTCGGGCATGATCTATAATGGCTGGTGCGGCAATGAGATCCTGATCCAGGATCAGGATGTGTTGATCTGCCCGCTGCCGCTTTTTCACGTCTTTGCCGCCTATCCGGTGCTGATGACCTGCGTGTTTTCCGGCGCGCATATGGTGATGGTCACCCCGCAAGGCTTCCGCGGCGATGGGGTGTTTGACAATTACTGGAAGCTGGTCGAACGCTGGAAGGTGACCTTTATGGTCATGGTGCCCACCGCGGCCGCGGCCCTGATGCAGCGCCCGGTGAATGCCGATCTCACCTCGCTCAAATACGCCTTTTGCGGCTCGGCCCCGTTGCCGATTGAACTCTACCGGCGGTTCGAGGAGGCCTGCGGCGTGAAGGTGCTGGAAGGCTACGGGATGACCGAAGCGACCTGCATCGTGAGCTGCAACCCCGCCGATGGCGAGCGCAAGGTGGGCTCGGTCGGGCTGCCCATGCCGCACACCACGATCACCATTCGCACCTTTGCCGCGGATGGGAGCGAGACACTCTGCGGCACCGATGAGATCGGCGAGATCTGCGTGCAGAATATCGGCGTGATCGAGGGCTATCTCGACCCGGCCCGCAACAAGGGGCTGCACAGCGCCGATGGCGCGCTGCGCACCGGCGATCTGGGCCGGATCGACGCGGATGGCTTTCTCTGGATCACCGGCCGGGCCAAGGACCTGATCATCCGGGGCGGGCATAACATCGACCCCGCGGTGATCGAAGAGGCGTTGCTGACCCATCCGGCGGTGGCGTTTGTGGGCGCGATCGGCCAGCCCGACGCCTATGCCGGCGAGCTTCCTGCGGCCTATGTCGAGCTTGTCGATGGCGGCGCGGCGACGCCCGAGGCGCTGATGTCCCATGCCCAGGCAAAGGTGCAGGAGCGGGCGGCCCAGCCCAAACATATCGAGATCCTGCCCGAACTGCCCAAAACGCCGGTCGGCAAGATCTTCAAACCGGCGCTGCGCAAGGATGCGATCCGCCGGGTCTTCGACGATGCGCTGAGCGAGGCCGAGCTGCCGGCGCGGGTGTTTGAGGTCACCGAGGACAAGACCCGCGGCCTGGTGGCTCAGATCTCGCTGGAGGGCGAGGTCGACCGCGACGCGCTGAGCCAGGTTCTGGGGCGGTTCCCGACCAAGTTCGACATCGCCGGCTGAGCGGCGAATTTCGGCTCTCCCACCGGGCCGCGCCTCGGACGGCAAGAATATCTTCAGTGAAGCCGGAAAAGTATGGAGGCTGGAAGACGCCGGATAGGTAAGTAAATCAAGGAGATGAAAGAGTTTCCTGTGGGCTTGATGCGTTGGGTCGGTTTTTTCAGGGACACCGCAATGGGAAGCGGATGGCGATCAAACTTGCTCTGTTCCCGCAAACTGGGCCATCTGCTGCTAGAGTTTTCCGCGGCCTGATCCCGTGGCCGGGAGGAGCGGAGAGGCATGAA
>JBCDDO010000290.1:0-4442 GCA_039180245.1 Pseudomonadota bacterium
CAGGGTGGCAGTGATGAGATAGGGTGACACTCTTCAGGGTAGCAGTGATAAGCCAGGGGCGGCACATGTATTGGGGGTGCTCAGCACATGATTGGGGGTGCTCTGCTTAGGATTGGGGGTGCTCGGGCTCGGAAAGCCCTCGGGCGAGCCGATCACCACCCGGCTGAGCCGCGCGGCCTCTGGGCTCAGCGTGCCATCGCCTTTCTCAAGGATCTCGGTGCGCCCGCCAAGACGCTGGTGGTAGACCTGGTTGGGCTGTTCCTGGGCCCAACGCAACCCGCCCGTTTCGCCGAAGACCTGAATGTCGAGGCCATGTTGACGACCGATGGCCACGGTAGAGGTCCAAAGCCGGCCGACCGTGCCGCCGGCCATGCGGAAATTGACCATGGCGTCGTCCTCAAGCTCCCGCCCCGGCACGAGCGAGGCGAAATCGGCCGAGAGCTGCACCACCTCATCGCCGGTCACGAAAGAGGCCAGATGCAGGGCATGGATCCCGCAATCGGCCATCTGGCCCGACACGCCGGCCTGGGCCGGGTCATAGCGCCAGCGCACGCGCGGGTTGTCGGCCTCCGCGGCATCAGCGTGATGGCCGTGCGAGAAGCTTGCCACCACCAGGCGGATGCGGCCAAGCGCACCGCCGGCGATCATCGCCCGCATCTGCCGAACCATGGGATAGGCCGAATAGCAGTAATTCACCGCGCAGATCCGGCCTGACCTGCGCGCCACGCGCAGGATCTCCTCGCCTTCCTCGACCGTCATGGTCATGGGCTTTTCGCAGAGCACATGAAAGCCGGCCTCAAGAAAGGCCTTGGTGATGTCGAAATGGGTGGCATTGGGCGTCGCCACCGTCACCAGATCGACCCGGTCGGCGCGCCCGCGCTCGCCGGCCAGCATCTCGCGCCAATTGCCGTAAGCCCGGTCTGGTGCCACCCCCAGCGATTGCGCATAGGCCCGGCCCTTGTCCGGATCGACGTCCAGGGCCGCGGCGTGGAACCCAAAATGACCGTCCGCTTGTGCGCCCAGTCGGTGGGCAGGGCCGATCTGGCTGCCCTCGCCGCCGCCGACCATGCCCCAGCTCAGTTTGCTCATTGCAACGCCTCAAAACCCGATGGATGCAAGATAGTCGCGATTGATCCGCGCGTCGCGCAGCGGGTCGGTGCCCGGCAGGGTTGGGTCGCAATCCTGCTCGACCGTGCACCAGCCGTCGAACCCCGCCTCAAGCAGGATCTGCCGCACCGCGGGAAACGCCACATCCCCCTCGCCCAGATTGCAAAAGATGCCCTGGCCGCATGCCTCGTAAAACCCGGTGCCCTTGGCGATGACATCGGCCTTGACCACCGGATCGATGTCCTTGAAATGCATGTAGGAGATCCGACCGATCCGCCGGTTCATGAAGGCCACTGGGTCGAAGCCGGCATAGGAATGATGGCCGGTGTCAAAGCAGATCTTCAGGATCGCCTCGTCGACCTCGTCGAGCAGACGGTCGAGCTCGGGCTCGAAATCCATAAAGCCGGCGGCATGGGCATGGATGCCCACGGTCAGCCCGAATTCCTCGCTGCCCATCTTGGCGATGGTCGCGATCCGGTCGCGAAACGCAGCCCATTCGGCCCCATCCATCTGTTCGGAGGCCGCGGCCCGGCCCGCCGTTGGCGCGCGGCGGGGCGAGATGCTGTCGATCAGCACCAGATGCGCGGCGCCATGCGCGGCCAGCGCCCGGCAGGTGCGGGTGGCGCCGTCGAGCACGTCCTCCCATTGTGCTGGGTCGTGAAAGGCGCGGAACACCACCCCGCCGATCAGCGTAAGGCCGTGCTCATCCAGGGCCTCGGCAAGCTCAGGCGGGTCTTCGGGCATGAACCCCACCGGCCCCAGTTCGATGCCGCGATAGCCGGCCGCCGCGCAGTCCCGCAACACATCGCGCCAGGCGGGGTTGCGCGGGTCGCCCGCAAACTCCACCCCCCAGGAGCAGGGCGCATTGCCGATGCGAATGGTCATGACGGGTCTCCCACGGCCTGCCAGGATTGGGTCTGATGCGACACCCAGCCGGCTTCGATGATCTCGGCCACGGCCAGCCCGTCGCAAAAGCGGGGCCAAACCGGGGCGCCGGTCTCAATCGCGGTCAGAAAATCGCGCGCCTCGATGATGATCTGGTCCTGATAGCCGGTGCCATGCCCGGGCCCCTGGCAAAAGGCAGCGTAATCGGGATGCGCCGGGCCAGTGAGGATTTTGGCAAACCCGCGCATCGCCTGCGGCCCCTCGGCCCGATAGAGCCAGAGCGCGTTCTGATCCTCCTGATCGAACCGGATTGCGCCTTTGGTCCCGGTGATCTCATAGGCATAGCCCATCTTGCGGCCATGGGCGACACGGCTGAAAAAGAGATGCCCCATCGCGCCGGAGGCAAAGCGCAGCATCATCTGGGCCTGATCGTCATTGGTCACCGACACGCCGCCGCGGGTTGCATGCACGGTTTCGATCTCGGCCATCACGCGGGTTACCGGGCCGGCCAGCGCCAGCGCGGCGTTGATCATATGGGGCGCGAGATCGCCCATCGTGCCCTGGGCCCGGCCCTCGGCGCGCCAGGTCGCCGGCTGGCTGGCATCGGCGTAAAAATCCTCGGTGTGCTCGCCGCGAAACCAGACCACCTCGCCGATTGCGCCGTCGGCGACCAATTGGCGGGCATATTGGGTGGCCGGGGTCCGGACATAGTTGAAGCCAACCATATTGGGCAGACTGCTCGCCTCGGCCGCGGCCGTCATCGCGCGCGCATCGGTCAGCGACGCGCCCAGGGGTTTTTCACAAAAGACCGGCTTGCCGGCCGCGAACGCCGCCTCGGCAATGGCCCGGTGGGTGGATTGCGGCGCGGCGATCACCACCGCCTCGACCGTCGGATCGGCGACAAGCTCCTGCCAGTCGGCCGCCGCACGCGCAAAGCCAAATGCCTGACAATAGCGGCTGGCGCTGTCGGCCGAGCTTGCGGCGATGCAGGCCAGATGCGGACGAAGCGCGGTTTCAAACACAGCCCCCACCGCCGCATAGGCCACGGCATGGGCTTTGCCCATATAGCCCCCGCCGATGATGCCGATGCCGATCCTGCGCATGGTCGAGGATGCCTGATTTGAGTTTGCAACCGGTTGCAAAAGGCGTATCTTTCCTGTGCTGGCTTCGCAACGTCCAATCCAGCATTGCAGAAAAAATCACATGCCTGGGGAGGCGCAGTCATGGCCGCAGAGACGACCGGCCGATCCGAACGCCAGGAGGCGGGGCAAAGCGGATATGTGCGCCTGACCACGGCTCAGGCGATCGTCCGCTGGTTGAGCGCACAATACATCGAGATCGACGGGGTCCGCACCCGCATCTGCGGTGGCGGCTTTGGGATTTTCGGCCATGGCAATGCCACCTGCCTGGGCGAGGCGCTCTATGCGCATCGTGACACGCTGCCGCTCTACCGTGGGCAGAACGAACAAAGCATGGGCTTCGCCGCGGCGGCCTATGCCAAAACCCATCTGCGCCGGCGGTTCATGTTCTGCACAGCCTCGGCAGGGCCCGGAACCGCCAATCTGCTGACCGCCTCGGCCCTGGCCCATGCCAACCGTTTGCCGCTGCTGATGCTCTGCGGCGATGCCTATCTCACGCGGCTGCCTGACCCGGTCTTGCAGCAGCTTGAGCATTTCGGCAATCCAGCGCTCGGCCTCAACGATGCGTTCCAGCCGGTCACCCGGTATTGGGACCGGATCACCCATCCGGCGCAGGTCATCCAGTCGCTGCCGGCGGCTGTGGCGGTGATGCTCGACCCGGCCGAGTGCGGGCCGGCCTTTCTGGCCCTGCCGCAAGATGTGCAGGGCTGGACTTACGACTACCCGCTGGCGTTTTTTGCCGAGCGCACGCACCGGATCCGGCGCTTGTCGCCCGATCCGGCCGATATTGCCGACGCGGTGGCGCTGCTCAAGGAGGCCCAACGGCCGCTGATCATTGCTGGCGGCGGGGTGCAATATTCGGGGGCTGTGGCCGAGCTCACCGGGTTTGCCGAGGCGCATCAGATCCCGGTGGTCGAGACCATCGCGGGCCGGGCGAACATTCTGGCCACCCACCCGCTGAATATCGGGCCGATCGGGGTGACCGGTTCGGACAGCGCCAATGCGGCGGCCGAGGCCGCGGATGTGATCCTGGCCGTGGGCACGCGGTTGCAGGATTTTACCACCGGCTCCTGGACCGCCTTTGGCAAGGATGCGCGATTTATCGGGCTCAACGCCGCCCGGCATGACGCGATAAAGCACATGTCCCTGCCGGTGATCGGCGATGCCAAGGTGGGGTTGGCGGCGCTTTCGCTGGGCGCGTATCGCGCGCCGGAAAGCTGGTCCGCCTTTGCCCAAGGCGAACGCCGCAAATGGGATGCTTATGTCGCCGAGAACACCCGCCCCGGCAACCGTCCCAACTCCTATGCCCAG
>JBCDDO010000291.1:0-4434 GCA_039180245.1 Pseudomonadota bacterium
CGGGCCGGGTGATGAAGCCCAAATCCGCCCAGCCCGCGGCGCCATGCTGGGCCTCCCACCAGGCGCGAAAGGTCAGATTGGGCAGACCCAGGGCCGGGCCGGTCAGATGCTTGGGCGAGCGCAGATATTCCATCCGCGCATAGGTGAGCCAGGGCCCAGCCTGCGCCGGCCCCGCCGCCGCATCGATATGGCGCAGCCGGTCGATGCCCAGCCGACGCAACGCAAAGGCGGCCGCCAGCCCGTTCATACCGGCGCCCACCAGCAGGGCGTCGACCATCGGTGACCCGTCCGGCGCCTGCGCCTCGGGCAGCCAGGCCCGGGGCGGGTGGTTGAGGCGGCGAAAATCGCGGGCGAGTTCGGCCTCCAACTGCGCCAGCCCGTCGCGCCCGCCGGGCTCGTAGGTCCCGTCAGACGCGGAGGGCTCGCCAGGCTCGGGGCGTTGATCGGCAGGTTCCGACATCCGCGTCACACCCGGCCGCCGTCACGCGCGGCGGGCTGGCCGCCGGCTGTCGTCTCGCCCAGCGCCCAGTAGATGGCCGTGACGATCTCCAGCCCCTCGCGCATCAGCGGCAGCAGGATATGCTCGTCCGGGGCATGCTGGTTGCAGCCAGCATAGGAGAGCGGCAGCCAAACCGTCGGCATGTCGAGATCGTGCTGCATCACTTCGGTGACGTTCGAGCCGCCGGAATTGGGCAGCACGGAGCAAGACCCGCTGACCGATGCGACCCGGTCGCGGATCCAGACCGCCCAGGGATGGCCGGGATCGGTGCGGGTTGCCTCAAAGGCAATGGCATTGGCCCGGTCGGGGGCGGCGATGGCCACGCGATGAAACCCGGCCGCGTCGAGATGGCGGCGCAGCGCGGGCAGGAGCGTGGCGGGATCGGTGCCGGTCACATAGCGCAGCTGACAGGCCGCGCGGGCGCTGGGCGGGATCGCATTGACCGGCCGGTCCGGGGTGCCGGCGGCAAAGGCGAGCACCTCAAAGCTGTTCGAGGCGGTCACCTTTTCCATCGCGCTGAGCCCGGGCGCGCCCCAGGCGGGGTCGACCGCCGGCCCTGTGGCCCCGGCATCGCGCGACACCCCGTCAAGTGCGGCACGCACCGATGCGGGCACCGGTTGGGCCTGCCAGTCGGGCAGCAGGATCCGCCCCTGCCCGTCGCAGATCGATGCCAGCGCATTGGCCAGGATGATCGCGGGATTGGCCAGCAGCCCGCCCCAATTGCCGGAATGGTGCCCGCCGGCGCGCAGCGCGCAGACCAGATCGAAATTCACCACCCCGCGATTGCCCAGGGTGATGTTGGGGCGGCCCATCTCGGTGCGCGGCCCGTCGGAGGCAAAGAAGGCATCGGCCCGGAACGGCGCCGGATCGGCCTGGACCAGCGGGCGAAACCCGCGTGAGCCGTTCTCCTCGCCCATTTCGATGATGAAGCGGTGGTTGAAGCCGAGCTGCCCGCGCGTTGCCAGAACTGCCGCAAGCGCGGTGAGATGCGCCAGATGCTGGCCCTTATTGTCGGCGACGCCGCGGCCATAGGCCCGGTCACCCTCGATCTGCAGGCTCCAGGGGTCGCGGCCGCCGCTCCAGGCCCCCTCCTGGCCCAGGATGACATCGCCATGCCCGTAGGAGAGCAGGGTGACGGGCGCTCCCTCCTCGCGGCTGGCCAGCAGGATCGGCCCGCCATCCGGGTTTTCGAAAACGCGGCAGGCATAGCCGAGTGCGGCGAAGATCGGCCCGACGCCCTCGGCCAGATAGCGGGCGAGATCGCCGGCCCGGGCGGGATTTTGGCTTTCGGTGGGGATGGCGACCAGCCGCGCGAGTTGGGCGAGATAGCCCGAGGGGTCGTCAAACCGTGTGAGCGCGGCGGCCCGCGCCTCGGCCAGGCCTGCCGCTGCGCGCGCTGTCACCGGCCAAGATCCCAGTAAAGCGCGGTCATCAGCCCCAGCGATTCGCGGCAAAGCGGCAGGATCACATGCTCATCGGGCGCATGCTGCGAGCAGCCCGAATAGCTTTGCGGGACCCAGATGGCCGGAATGCCGAGCAGATCGGTGAAAAGCTCGTTGCAGATCGACCCGCCCATCTGCGGCAGCACCGCAGGCTCGCGCCCGGCGGTTGCGCGCAGCGAGGCGCGGACCCGGCCCGCCCAGGGATCGTCGATCTCGGTGCGGCTGGCCGCAAACCCGCCGCGGTTTTCGCCCGGTGCCGCTTCGACCGCCACGCGGGTGTGGCCATGGGCGTCGAGATGCCGGCGCAGCGCGGGGATGATCTCCTCGGCATCGGTGCCGGCGATATAGCGCAGCTGGCAATGCGCCCGGGCCGAGGGGGCGATGGCATTGACCGGCGCTGCGGGATTGCCCGAGGTCATGGCGAGCACGGCAAAGGAGTTCCAGGCATAGACATTCTCGGCCGGGCTGAAGCCGGGCTCGCCCCAATCGGGCTCGGGCACCGGCCCGTCGGGCCCGGCATCGAGCGCCACCCCGCCCAAGAGCTCGCGCGTGAGGTTCGAGGGCCGCTCGGGCCGCCATTCGGGCACCTGGATCTGGCCCGTCGGCCCCACGATCGAGGCGATGGCATGGGCGAGCAGGGCCGCCGGATCGGCCAGCGCCCCGCCCCAATTGCCCGAATGATGCCCGCCTGTGCGCAGATCGCACACCAGGTCGAAATTGAGCGCACCGCGCGCACCCAGCGCCATGGTCGGCCAATCCGGGCGCACCCGCGGCCCGTCCGAGGCGATGAACACATCCGCAGCAAAAGCCTCCGGCTCGGCCTCGATGACCTCGCGCAGGCCTTTCGAGCCGTTTTCTTCGCCCGTCTCGATGAGGAATTTGGCGTTGAAGCCCAGCGCGCCGCGGGTCTCCAGCACCGATTTGAGCGCCATCATATTGGCCCAGTGCTGGCCCTTGTTGTCGGCCGTGCCGCGCCCGTAGAGGAGATCGCCCGCGCGCGCGGTCTGCCAGGGCCCGGCGCCCTTGGTCCATTGCGCGTCGAGCCCGCGGATCACATCGCCATGCCCATAGCCCAGGATGGTGGGCAGCGCGGCATCCTCATGCCGGGTGGCCAAGAGCACCGGGCCGCAGCCGGGCAGCGGGTTCTCAAAGATCCGCGTGGCAAAGCCCATCTCGGCAAAGGCCGGCGCCATCGCCTCCTCCAAATAGCGCCGGCAATGGGGCAGCCCGGCCTCGGTCTGGCTTTCGGTGGGATAGGCCACCAGCCGGCCCAGATCCGCCTCAAACCCGCCGGCGTCGAAATAGGCCTCTGCCCGGGCCACGGCATTCTCACGGCTCATCGCACTCCCCCCGCTGCTCTGGCGTCATTAGACCAGCCCGCGCGGCCGAGCGGAAGCGGCTTTGGTGCGTCGCACCATTGCGCGGAAACGTGACCGGCGGCGGGTGCGGTTTCGCTCGACAGAGCCGGGCGGCCGGGGGCAGGCTGACGACCATGCGGTGGCTTTTGGCGCTTCTCCTCCCTCTGATCGCTGTGCAAACGGTGCGCGCCCAGGACGCGCCGGCCTATGATATGGAGGTCGATGTCGAGCTGGTGCTGGCCGTCGATGTCTCGCGCTCGATGAGCCCGCGGGAGCTTGAGATCCAGCGGCGCGGCTATGCCGAAGCGCTGTCCAGCGATGAGGTGATTCGGGTGATCGAGACCGGCATGCTGGGCCGGGTTGCGATCGTTTACATCGAATGGGCCGGCAGTTTTTCGCAGCGGGTGATCGTGGATTGGACGCTGATCGACGGGCCCGAGCCGGCCCGGGCCTTTGCCACCAAGCTGACCTCGCGGTTCGATCCGGCCCTGCGGCGCACCTCGATCTCGGGCGGGCTGACCTTTGCGGCCGGGCTCTTTGCCGATAACGGCT
This sequence comes from Pseudomonadota bacterium, assembly GCA_039180245.1. Taxonomy (GTDB): domain Bacteria; phylum Pseudomonadota; class Alphaproteobacteria; order Rhodobacterales; family Rhodobacteraceae; genus J013. The sequence continues at coordinate 3,852 of JBCDDO010000291.1, forward strand.
ATGAGGGGCTGCGCCGGGTCATCGATGTTTCGGGCGACGGGCCCAACAATATGGGCAATCCCGTGCTGCCGGTCCGCGACGCGGTGGTGGCCCAGGGCATCATCATCAACGGGCTGCCGCTGATGACCCGCGAGGGGATGGGCGCGCAATGGCATCTCGACGATCTCGACGAGTATTACCGGCATTGCGTGATCGGCGGGCCGATGTCCTTTGTCATTCCGGTGCTCGATTGGGATGAGTTCGCCGCCGCGGTCAAGCGCAAGCTGGTGCTGGAGCTTGCCGGCCGGGCGCCGTCGGCCCAGCCGCGGCTGATCCGGGCCTCCGAGGAGCCCGGCTATGATTGTCTGATCGGCGAAAAGATCTGGGAGCGGCTGCGCGACAACTGGATCCAGCCCTAGCCCTGGCTTGGCTGGGTGAGGTTGGATCGGGTCAGGCCATGCCCACCTGCACCCGGTTGGGGCCGATATCATTCGGCCGGCTGGCCAACATGTCTTCCAATTGGGTGCAGGTGGGCATGGCCTGACCCGATCCAACCTCACCCAGCCAAGCCAGGGCTAGGGCTGGATCCAGTTGTCGCGCAGCC
>JBCDDO010000292.1:0-4427 GCA_039180245.1 Pseudomonadota bacterium
CAAGCGACATCACTGAAAGGGTCCGATGCATGACCGAGCCGGTCACCTTCCTCCACCTCACCGACCTTCACATCGCCGACGCGAAAGTGCCGGATCTGGGAACGCATTCGGACACGGTGGCCACCATGCAGACCGTGCGCGAAATCATCGCGACCATCGACCCCGCGCCGGCCTTCATCGCCATCTCGGGCGATCTGACCGATCGCGGCGATGCCGCAAGCTATCGCTTGTTGCGCGAGTTGCTCTCCGGGTTCGAGATGCCGCTTTTGCTTGCGCTGGGCAATCACGACAGCCGCGCGGGGTTTTACGAGGCCTATCTCGGCACCCCGAACCGCCAGGGCTATTACGATCACGATGCGGTCGTTGCGGGCGTGCATGTCATCACGCTCGACAGCAGTCGGCCGCACACGATCGGCGGCGAGCTCGATGAGACGCAATTCGACTGGCTGGAGGCGCGCCTGGCCGCGCATTCCGGGTTGCCAAAAGTTCTGATGCTGCATCATCCGCTGTCGCTTGACGGCGATCTGGCGGGGGAGTGGGAAACCCTGCGGGTGACCGACACCGACCGGCTTGCCGAAATGATCGCCGGTCGCGGGGTTGCGGCGATCCTGTCAGGCCATATCCATCAGGACCGCGTGTCGATGATCGGCGAAACCCCGCTGATCGTGACGCAAGGCCAGCACACGGTGCTTGATGCGCTGGCGGGGCCGGAGGTTCTGCGCATGCTGCACGGCGCATCCTTTGCGGTCTGCACATTGCAGGCCGGACGCGGCGCCGGGGCTGCCGCCGCGATCAGCGTGAACTATGTCACCCTGCCCTCCGACCGCCGGCTGCTGGGCGAAATCGAAATGGATCGCTTGCGCCGGATTGAAGCGGAGAAGAAGGCTGCGGCCGGCTGACCGCGGCCCGAACTGGCTTGCGCCGCGATGACCGGCGCGCCGGTCTCAGTTCAAGATGCCGGCATGAACCATGGCCGCGCGCATGCGCGCCTTGGTCTCCGGCAAGGCCGAGGTGAGCGGCGCGCGCACCTCCTCGCCGCAACGCTCAAGGAATGAGAGCCCGGTCTTTGCGCCCACCACGCCCGGCTCGGCAAACACCGCCTCATGCAGCGGCATGAGCCGATCGTGAAACTCAAGCGCCTTGACATAATCGCCCTGCAGGGTCGCCTCCTGGAAGGCTGCGCAGAGGCGCGGTGCGACATTGGCAGTGACCGAGATGCAGCCGGTCCCGCCATGGGCGTTGAACCCCATGGCCGACGCGTCCTCGCCGGATAGCTGGATGAACGATGTCCCGCAACTGGCGCGCTGCTGGCTGACCCGGGCGACATCGCCGGTCGCATCCTTGACGCCGATGATACGGGGCAGTTTGGCCAGCTCGCCCATCGTGGCCGGCGACATGTCGATCACCGACCGGCCGGGGATGTTGTAAATGATGATCGGCAACGTACAGCATTCGTGCAGGGTGCGGTAATGCTCGATCAAGCCCCGCTGGGTCGGCTTGTTGTAATAGGGCGTCACAACCAGCGCTGCATCGGCGCCGATCTCGGCGGCAAAGCGCATCAGCCCCACCGACTCGGCCGTCGCGTTCGATCCCGCGCCCGCAATCACCGGCACGCGCCCGGCCGCCGTCTCAACGACGATGCGAATGACCTCGCGATGTTCCTCATGGCTCAGCGTGGGCGACTCGCCCGTCGTGCCGACCGCAACCAGTCCATGCGAGCCCTCGGCGATCTGCCACTCAACAAGGGATTTGAGCGCGCCGACATCCACGGCCCCGTCTCGAAACGGCGTTACAAGCGCCGGCATCGACCCCCGGATCATCCTCGCCCTCCCCCTGTTGCACAGCCCGCATCTGGCCGGCATTTTCGGCGCGCGGACCCTAGCGGCGAACGCGGGCGCTCGCAAGCCGGACAAACACGTGGCCGTGAGCGCGGCACCCAAGACGCCACCGGCCGGGCATGCTAGCGTTTCACGCAATCGAAACGCGCAAAACGGGCAGGTACATCGCATGTGCATTGGCGTGGGGATGGCAGGTTTTACCCTCAGGACGGTCGCTTTGGCCGTGGGGCTGCTGGCAATCGGCGGATCGGCTCTGAAGGTCACGGCTCAAACCCCGGCAGATGGGGCGGTGCTTGCTGCAGCGTTGGAGGCGGCCGAGCGTCGTGACTGGGCGCAAGCCGATGCGCTGGCCACCCGGGCCTCGGACCCGGCAGCGCGGGACATCGTCACCTGGTTGCGGCTTTTGCGGGGCGAGGGCAGTTGGTCCGAATACGTCGCCTTTCTCGCTCAGCACCCGGAATGGCCGCGTTTTGCCGCGCTTCGGGCGCGTGCCGAGGCACGCATGCCCCCGACTTTGCCCGCAGCGCAGGTCGCGGCGTTCTTTGCAGCCAATTCTCCCCAAACGGGCCAGGGGGCGCTTCGGCTGGCTGCCGCGCTGCGCGCGCAGGGCGACACTGCGCGTGCGGCCGCTGTGCTGGAGGAGGCGGCGACCCGGCTGTCATTTGGCGGACGCGACCTGGCGGCGTTTGCGTCGGCCGAGCCGTCGCTTCTGCGCCGCCTCGCCTTTGCGCGCTTCGATGCGATGATGTGGCGCGCCAACCTGGACCAGGCCGCAAACATGCTGCCCTATCTGAGCGCGGGCCAGCAGGCGCTCGCGCGCGCCAGGCTGGCGCTGCGGCGCGGCAGCCGTGGGGTGGACGGGCTGATCGCAGCCGTGCCACCGGCGCTGGCCGACGATCCGGGTCTTGCCCATGACAGGTTCGAATGGCGGGTGCGACGCGACCGTTGGGACAGCGCGGTCGCGCTGTTGCTTGAGCGCTCCGACACGGCCGCGCGGCTGGGCCGGCCCGAAGCCTGGGCCAAACGGCGGCTGCAGCTGGCCCACCGCGCCATGCGAAACGGCAACCCGCGTCTGGCCTATCGCATCGCCGCGACCCATCGGATGTCGACAAGCACCGATTTCGAGCAGCTCGAATGGTTCGCCGGCTGGCTGGCCCTGCGCAAGCTGGGCGATGCGGTCGCGGCCGCACGCCATTTCACGCTGTTTCGCGACAATGTCGACACACCCATCAGCCGCGGCCGGGCGGGCTATTGGCTGGGCCGCGCGCAAGAGGCGCTGGGCAACCGCGATGCGGCCCTTGCGGCCTATCGGTCGGGCGCCGCGCATCAGACCAGCTATTACGGCCAGCTTGCCGCTGAACGCGCCGGGCTGGCGGTCAATCCCATCCTGGCCGGTGGCAGCCCGGTGCCAGACTGGCGTGCGGCGGGCTTTATGCGGCGCGCATCGGGCCGGGCGGTGCTCTTGTTTCACTATGCAGGCGAACGTGGGCGGGTGTGGCAGATGCTCATTGCGCTGGCCAGAGGCACCGATGCGCCCGGCGAGCTTGCCGCGATGGCGCATATGGCGCTCGATCTGGGCCATCATCATGTGGCCGTGCGGGTGGCAAAGATCGCCGCGGCAAAAGGCGTGATCCTGATGGAGGCCTATTACCCGGTCACCCCGCTTGCCACCCATCCCGACGGGGCGCTGCCGCCTGAACTGGTGATGGCGGTGGCCCGAACGGAAAGCGAGTTCAACGTCGCGGCGATCAGCCCGGCCGGCGCGCGCGGCCTGATGCAGCTTATGCCGGCCACCGCCCAGAAGGTGTCGCGGGATCTGGGGCTTGGCTATGCCCGGCAGCGGCTGACCAGCGACTGGGCCTATAATGCGACGCTGGGCAAAGGCTACCTGACCGAGCAGCTGGCCGTATTCGGCAGCCTGCCGCTGGTCGCGGCGGCCTATAATGCCGGGCCGCATCGTGTGGAGCGCTGGCTGCAGGCCTATGGCGACCCGCGCCGCGACACCGAAGCGATGCTCGACTGGATCGAAACCATCCCGTTTTCGGAAACCCGCAATTATGTGATGCGGGTGATGGAGGGGCTGCATGTCTACCGCGCCCGGCTGGGCGGCGCCGCTCCGCCCCTGCGGCTGACCCTGGATCTGGGTCCCCAAGGCTGAAACCGGCTGGATTCCCAGCGCTGAGCGCGCTAGGTTTGGTGGTATGATCGCGCACCCCCACAAGATCGAGATCCCAAATCGGATCAGGCAGCTTGATGAGGCGACCTCGAACCGCATCGCGGCCGGCGAGGTGGTGGAGCGCCCGGCTTCTGCCGTTAAGGAGCTGGTCGAGAATGCGCTCGATGCCGGAGCGCGGCAGATCGATGTGACGGTGGCCGGCGGCGGGCGCACGCTGATCCGCGTGGCCGATGATGGTTGCGGGATCGCACCCAACCAGTTGGCGCTTGCCGTTGCCCGCCATGCGACCTCAAAGATCGATGGCACTGATCTGCTCGACATTCGCAGCTTTGGGTTTCGGGGTGAGGCGCTTCCCTCGATGGGCGCGGTCGGCCGGCTCAGCCTGACCTCGCGCGTGCCAGAGGAGGACGCAG
>JBCDDO010000293.1:0-4408 GCA_039180245.1 Pseudomonadota bacterium
CCAGCCGGTGCAGCAGCTATCCGACCGAGGAGCGATGCACCCGGAGCCCATGGTCCGAGCCCAGTTCCGCCGTCAGTTCATCGATCGTCAGTTCGTCAATCGTCAGTTCGTCGATCGTCAGTTCGTCAGTCGTCAGTTCGTCAATCGTCAGATGGGATGCGCCGCCAGCCGGGCGCGCACCCATTGCTTGAAATCGCTCAGTTTGCCGCGTCCGCGATTGCCTTGTGATTTCGGTTCCAAGCCTCCGGTCTCGTGCTTGAGCCGCACCATGTCGTTGACGAACTTGATCGAGACGCACAATCGCCGGGCCGTCTCCGTGGGCGTCTTTCCCTGTTCCATAAGCGCAACGGCCCGGTCTCCCAGCTCAACAGGATGCGGCTGGACCATCTCTGACCCCTATCTACCTCAAGGGTAAGGAATCAAAGATTGGCCAACTTCGGAACCCCGAATCCGATCAAGACCGAAACGCTCTAGCGCTGCGAACGCGGGCCGCCTCCGGCGGGAGTATTTTTTTCAAAAAGAACAAGGCTGTGTTGCGCGCCAATTCAGCCTGGTGCAACGGAGGCGATGAATGCGCACCACCCCGGCGGGACATGGGTGGGCCGCGCTGCGCCTGGCCAAAGAGCATGTCCTCTCCAGGGTGGGTCCCGCCGGGGTGGTTTAACCCATAACCGCGCGGGTCGCTGGGAACAACGCGCGGTATCGCTCCAGGTTTTCGCTGTGATAGCCGGCCATGGCAGGGTTGGGCGCGATCGTCGCCTCGATGGGCGCGGCGGAGCAATACTCAAACGGGTCAGAACCCTCGGCGGCGCAATGGCCCAGCCGCGCTGCCCCAAAGGCTGCGCCAAACTCGCCGGCGCGCGGCAGATGCAACGCCGTCCCGGTGGCATCCGCGATCATTTGCACCCAGGCCTGCGACCGGGCGCCACCGCCGATGGCAAAAACCATCTCTGGCGCCGTGGTGGCCTTTTTCAGCGCCTCGAAACTGTCGGCAAAGGCATAGGCCACGCCCTCCATCACCGCCCGCGCCAGATCCGCCCGCTCTGTCACCTGGGCCAGCCCCATAAAGCCTCCCCGCGCGCCTGCATCATTGTGCGGCGTCCGCTCGCCCGACAGATAGGGCAGGAAGGTGAGCGGCGCGCGCGCGGGTAAGCCGGGGTCGATGCTGGTGGTCAGCTCGGCCGGGCTCTGACCGGTCATCCGCGCCAGCCAGTTGAGACTGTCCGTCGCCGACAGGATCACGCCCATCTGATGCCAGGTTTCGGGAACCGCATGGCAAAACGCATGCACCGCGTCGGCGGTGTTGGGCGCAAAGCCCGCGGTGGAGACAAAGAGCACGCCCGATGTTCCCAGCGAGGCGAACCCCGCCCCGGGGCGCAGCGTGCCGACCCCGGCCGCCGAAGCGGCATTGTCGCCCCCGCCGCCGGCCAGCACCGGCCGCTCGACCATGCCCCAGCGCGCCGCAAGCTCGGGGCGCAGCCGCCCGGCCGGGGCCGAGCCCTCAACGAGCCCGGGCATCTGCGCCTGGCTCATCTCGCTGGCCTCCAGCAGGGCGGGCGACCAGTCGCGCGCGGCCGTGTCCATCCACAGGGTGCCAGCGCTGTCGGACATGTCGGAGAGATACTCGCCGGTCAGACACAGGCGCAGGTAATCCTTGGGCAGCAAGACGCGCGCGACCTTCGCAAAGATCTCAGGCTCATGCCGGCGCACCCATTCGAGCTTTGGCGCCGTGGTGCCGGGCATCAGCACATTGCCGGTGATGCCCCGAAAATCGGCCCGTGCGTCGAGCAGCGCGCATTCCTCCGACGACCGGCCGTCATTCCACAGGATGCAGGGGCGCAGCACCGCATCATCGGCATCGAGCAAGGTTGCGCCATGCTGCTGGCCCGACAGGCCGATGCCCCGCACCTGGGCCATGCGCGCCGGCTCGGATTTGGCCAGCGCGTCAAGCGTGGTCTGCGCAGCCGCCCACCAATCGGCCGGATCCTGTTCGGACCAGCCCGGATGCGGGCGCGACACGGTCAATGGCGCGTCGGCAACTGCCACGACCTCCTGCGCCTCATCGATCATCAGCGTCTTGACGCCAGAGGTGCCAAGATCGATGCCAAGCCAAATCCCGCTCATTGCACTCTCCCTAAAGCCGCGTGCCCGTCTCGCGGTCGAACAAATGGATCTTTGATGGCGGCAGGTCGACCCGCAGCGGCTGGCCCGGCTGCAGGATCAGATCGCGCGGTGCGGTGACCACAAAATCCTCGCCCGCGACGGCAAGATGCACGTTCTGCTCGACCCCGGTTTTTTCGGTCAAAACAACCTTGCCTGCAATCGGCCCGTCCTCGGCAATAGTCAGGTCTGAGGGCCGCAGCCCGCAGGTCACCCCATGCCCGGCGGCCATGCCGGCGCCGTTGGGAAGCGGCAGCGCCAGCCCGTCGGCGCGAAACGCACCGTCTTCGACCGATCCATGCACGAAATTGATCGCCGGTGTGCCGATGAAATCGGCGGCATAGATGCTGGCGGGGCGGTCGAAGAGCTCATCGGGCGTGCCCTGCTGCTCAATCGCACCGCCCTTCATCAGCACGATCCGGTCGGCCATGGTCATCGCCTCGATCTGATCATGGGTTACATAGATCGTGGTTGTGCCAAGCCGGTCGTGAAGCTGGCGGATCTCGACCCGCATCTGGGCGCGCAGCTTGGCGTCGAGGTTAGAGAGCGGCTCGTCGAACAAAAAGAGCTTGGCCTCGCGCACCATCGCCCGGCCCATCGCCACGCGCTGGCGCTGCCCGCCCGAGAGCTCACGCGGATACCGGTCAAGATGGTCGGAAAGGTTGAGCACCTTGGCTGCCTCCTCGACCTGCCTTCGGATTTCGGCCTTGGGCAGGCCCTTGACCTCCAGCGAGAACCCGATGTTCTCCCAGACCGGCATGGTGGGGTAGAGCGCATAGTTCTGAAACACCATCGCGATGTCGCGCTCGCGCGGGTGCATCTCGTTCATCCGCTGGCCGTCGACCAAGAGATCCCCGCCCGAGATCGTCTCCAGCCCCGCCGTCATCCGCAGAAGCGTGGTCTTCCCGCAGCCCGACGGCCCGAGCAGAACCGTGAATTGCCGGTCCTCCAGCGTCAGGTTCAAGCCTTCGATCACCCGGACGGCGCCAAAGCTCTTGGAAATGTTGCGGTACTCGACAATGGCCATCGGGGATCCGGTTCGAAGCGCAGGCGGGAAGGTGGGGCGGGCAGCTCTGCCCACCCCGCTGGATGTCAGCCGCCGACGATGGCGTCGGCTGCCTGGGCAATGTCGTCCATCGCCTCTTTGGCCGAGCTGTATTCGCCCGCGAAGTATTTGCCCAGACGCACCGGGATGGTGTCGTTGGACAGCTCCGCCCATTCCGGCAGATCGGGCTCCGAACCCATATCCATGGCAATCGTGTCGCGCACCACGTTGAGATGGCGCGTGGTGCCCGGGCCCACGCGGTTGTTGGCGATGATGCGCGGGTCGTCATAGACCGCCGTGCGGGTCGGGCCGGTGCCGCCGCCCAAGGCCGTGATCAGCACCTGGGTGTCGTAAGACGTCGCCCATTGCATGAAGATCCAGGCCGGATCGGGGTTTTTGGAATTGCGGCTGACCGCGAGGCTGGAGCCGCCCTGGTGGCCAACGCCGGGGATTTCGCCGAAGCCGGTCTGATCGACGGTGCGCAGCGCATGTTTGGGCGGCGGGCAGCGCACGGCTTCCATTAGGCCCGAGACCTTGGTGGCCGAGGGATCGTCGAAATAGGGGAAGAACTCGCCCCAACTCATCATCGTGGCGGCAACGCCTTGGGCAATCGACTGGCCCTGGCCGTCCCATGTCCAACCGGTGACCCCCGGCGGCATGGTGCCGTAAAGCCGGCGCCAATACTCCATCGCCTCCAGCCCGCGATCGTCATTGCCGGCAAATTTCTGATCGGCATTGAAGATCGAGCCACCATGACCCCAGAGCCAGGCGGTCCAGTCGCATTCCAGGCTGTAATGGCCCGATTTCATCTGACCGGTGGCGCCGTACATGTCCGGCCCCATCTCATCGGTGATGGCCTTGGCCTGCTCGTAATATTCTTCGAGCGAGGTCGGCGCGGCAAAGCCCATCTTCTCGTAGATGTCCTTGCGGTACATGAAGATGAAGATCGGAATGTCATAGGGCACACCGACCAGCCGGTCTTCATAGCGGGCGATCCCGTCGACCAGCGCGGGCAGGAAATCCTCGACCGCCCAGCCGGGCATGGCAAGGTCGGGCTTCTCGGCAAGCTGCTCGCGCGGGTCGAACACATCGCGCGCGGTGAAGGCCGCCCAGCTTTGGTCGAGATAGTAAAGATCATAGGTGCCAAGCTGGCTTGCGATATCCAGGGTCAGTTTCTGCAGCACCTGCTCCAGCGGCAGCACC
>JBCDDO010000294.1:0-4404 GCA_039180245.1 Pseudomonadota bacterium
GCGAGAGCGAGACCATGCGCACCGCTCCGGCCATCTTGGTGTTGGCAACCCGCAAGATCGCGGCTGCCGCCGCGTCGGCAGAGAGGCCCAATGGCGCGCATGGTCTCGCTCTCGCTCGGTGCCGATCCGCGGGATTTCGCGCTCTTTGCCTTTGGGGGCGCGGGCCCGCTTCACGCGGTCGATCTGGCACGCGAACTGGGCGTGCCGCATGTGCTGGTGCCGGCCCGCCCGGGGCTGACCAATGCGCTTGGCTGTGTGGTGGCCGATTTCCGGCAGGATTTCGTGCATTCGGTCAACCGACCGCTCGATCTGCTCGACGCAGACATGGCCGCGCGCATACTCGCCCAGCATGAGGCAGAGGGGCGGCGCGTCATCGCGGCTGAAACCGCGGGGGTCGAGACGATCACTGTCACCCATGCCGCCGAGATGCAGTTCATCGGCCAGACCCATCTTCTGCGTGTCGCCCTTCCTGACGCCGCGCCCGACCGTGCGACCTTGCAGGAATTGTTCGAGCAGGCCTATGAGGCGCGCTTTCGCGTCAGCCTGCCCGAAATTCGCCCGGCCTTGATCAACCTTCTGACCAGCGTGGTCGGCCAGCGGCCGGATGTGGATCTTTCCACCCTGATCACGCGCGCCCCGGCCCAGCCGGGATTGCGCCGGGTCTGGTTCGACACGGGCTGGCTCGACACCCCGGTCTGGCAGCGCGAGGCTGTGCCCGACCGGCTCGCGGGTCCCGCGATCGTCGAGCAAATGGACACGACCGTGCTGCTTGGCCCGGGCGACGTTGCGCGAACCGATGCCGACGGCAATCTGCTCATCGAGGTGGCGCCGTGAGCGGGCTTGACCCTGTCACCCTCTCGGTCATTGAAGCCGGGCTTGCCCAGGTATGCGATGAGATGGATTTGGCGTTTTCGCGGGCGGCCTTCTCGCCGGTGATCGCCGAGGCCAACGACCGCTCCGACGGCATCTATGCCGCGGCAGACGGCGCGTTGATCGCGCAAGGCGCCGGCGGGCTGCCGGTCTTTGTCGGCACCATGCAGGAAAGCACCCGGATCCTGATCGAGCGCATCGCCGCGGGCCTCACCCTGCCGCCGGAACCCGGCGACATCTATATGGTCAACGACCCGTATCTGGGCGGCACGCATCTGATGGATGTGCGGTTTGCGCTGCCCTATTACCGCGATGGCCGCCTGTGGTGCTGGCTGTCGAACACCGGGCATTGGCCCGATATCGGCGGGGCGGTGCCGGGCGGTTTTTCAGCCTCGGCCACGGCGGTGGAGCAGGAAGGGCTGCGGCTGCCCCCGGTCAAGCTTTTCAAGCGCGGCGAGATGGACGCCGAGATCTACGCCATCGTCACCTCCAATGTGCGGGTGGCCGAACAGCGGATCGGCGATGTGAAGGCCCAGGCCGCGGCGCTGCTGGTCGGGGCCGATCGGTTGGATGCGCTTTTGGGCCGCTACGGCACGGCGACGGTCGAGGCCGCGATTGCGGAGCTTTCCACCCGCGCTGCCGCTCAGATGCGGGCGCATATCGCGCGGCTTCCCCAGGGACGCTGGCAGGCCAGTGCCTTTGTCGACAGCGACGGGGTTGTCGATGCGCCGCTCGAAATCCGCGTTGCTGTCGAACGCGACGGCGAAGATCTGCGGTTTGACTTCACCGGCTCGTCGCCGCCCTGCCAGGGTCCGATGAATTCGGTGCGCGCGACGACGCTGTCGGCGGTCTATCTGGCAATGCGCCACATCTTTCCCGATGTGCCCATCAGCGCCGGCGCGTTTTTGCCGCTGCGGGTGGAGGGCATCGAGGGCAGCTTTCTCGATGCGCATTACCCGCGTCCGGTATCGGGCTGCGCGGCCGAAGTCAGCCAGCGCATCGCCGAAGCGGTGTTTCTGGCCCTGGCCCCGGCCCTGCCCGACCGGGTCACCGCCGCCCCTGCCGGCAGCTCGGGCAATTTTGCCCTGGGCGGCGAGGATCCCGAGGCTGGGCGCGGCTTTGTGATGTACCAGCTTTCGGGCGGCGGCTATGGCGGCAATCTGCGCGAGGACGGGCTCTCGAATGGCTGCTCGACCATCGGCATTTCCAAAGCGCCGCCGGTGGAGATCATGGAGAGCCGGTTTCCCGTGCTCTATCGCCGCTATGCGCTGCGCGACGGCTCGGGCGGGGCGGGGGCACAGCGCGGCGGCTTTGGGCTCGACTACGAGATCGAGCTCATGCGCGGTGCGGCACGGGCGAGCTTCGTGATGGATCACGGCCGCTTCGGCCCACCCGGTGTGCTGGGCGGCGGCGATGGGGCGCCCAATCAGGTCATCGTCTGGCAGAGCGGCGCAGCCCATATCCCGCCGCATCTGTCAAAGGCGCAGGACATTCCGCTGGTCCCTGGCGATCGGGTCGAGGTGCGCACCCCGGGCGGTGGCGGTTATGGCGACCCGCTGCGGCGCGACCCGGCCCGTGTCGCCGAGGATGTGCGCCTTGGCTACTACACCCCAGACCAAGCCCGCGCGCTGTTCGGCGTCATTCTGTTGGACGGCCGGCTAGACACAGCCGCAACCGAGGCCGAGCGCGCGGCGCGCCGCTGAGCCTGCCCGGGCGCCGTGCGCCCGTCATCGTGCCGGCGCGAGATCCTTTGCCGCCAGCAAGGCCGCGGCCGCCACCATCAGCCCGCCGCAAAGGCGGGTGACCAGGGTGAGCGGCAGGCGGGCCATAGCCGCACGCGCCCGTATACCAAACCATCCCCAGGCCAACAGCAGCACGCCATCGACAATCAGATAGGTCCCACCCAGCAGCGCAAGCTGTGGCCAGATCGGCAGCGCCGGATCGATGAATTGCGGAAAAAGCGCGCCGAAAAAGACCACCGCGAAGGGGTTCGCCATGGAGGTGACAAAGCCCTGACGATAAAGCCGCGCCGCACCACGGGCACCGGCCGCCGGCTCGGCCAGCGTCCCGCCCGGTGAGAGGATCAATCGTAGGCCGATCCAAGCGAGATAGGCCACGCCCAGCCATTTGATCCAGACGAAAGCCGCGGCCGAGCCGGCAATGACAACGCCCAGACCGAAGGCCGCCGCGGCCATCTGGAGAGAGTTCGCCGAGAGATCGCCCGCAATGGTCCAGCTAGCCCGGCGCAGCCCATGCCGCATGCTGTTTGACACGATCAGCAATTGGCTGGTGTCGGGCGGGGTGGCAAAGAAAACCGCCACCGCGCCGAGATAGAGAAGATAGGTCTCAACGGTCATCCGCGCCCCCGCTCGTTTACACGACTGCCGCCAAACCGCTCGGCAACAGCGCATCCGAGCACAATCATTTGCCCGTCACCTGCCCTTTGCTTTGCCCCACCGGGCGCGGCGGCGCATGGCTCAGGGCGCAATCTGCGCGGTTTCAAGCACGGCATGAAACAGCACTTCGGCGCCGCGCGCGGCCCAATCGGGTGTGATCTCCTCGGCCTCATTGTGCGACAGCCCGTCCTTGCAGGGGCAAAACACCATGGCCGTTGGCGCAACGCGGGTGATGAAGCAGGCATCATGCCCGGCCCCCGAGACAATGTCGCGATGGCTGAACCCCAGCTTTTGCGCGGCGCGGCGCAGGGTATCGACACAGCCCGCGTCGAAATCAACGGGGGGATACTGTCCGATATCGGCGATATCGGCTTCAAGCCCAAGCTCCGCGGAAATGCGACGGATGCTGGCCCGCACCTCCTGATGCAGGAGGGTGAGTTTGGCGGCGTCGGCCGCGCGCAGATCGATCGCGAACCGCGCCTCTTGCGGGATCACATTGCGCGAATTGGGAGAGAACCGCGCCTCGCCCACCGTGCCGACCACGCCCGGTTGCAGGTCCGAGGCGATCTGGTGCACAGCCTCGATCACCCGGGCCATGCCAAGCCCCGCATCCCGGCGCATGTTCATGGGCGTGGTGCCGGTATGCGCGGCCAGACCGGTCAGCGTCACCTCGAGCCAAAAGAGCCCCTGGGCATGGGTGACGATGCCGATGTCGAGCTCTTCGGCCTCCAGGATCGGACCCTGTTCGATATGCAGCTCGAAAAAAGCGTGCATTTTGCGGGTGCCAACCGGCTCGTCGCCCTTCCAGCCGATCCGCGCCAGCTCGTCCCCGAACCGCTTGCCATCGCCATCTGTGCGGCCATAGGCCCAGTCGCGCTCATAAATCCCGGCAAACACCCCTGAGGAAAAGAGCGCCGGCGAAAACCGCGTGCCCTCCTCATTGGTCCAATTGACCACCACGATCGGGTGTCGCGTCCGGATGTCCAGATCATGCAGGCTGCGCAGGATCTCAAGCCCGGCCAAGACCCCCAGCACACCGTCGAACCTGCCACCCGTCGGTTGGGTGTCGAGATGGCTGCCGACATAGACCGGCAAAGCCTGCGGATCGGTGCCGGGGCGGGCAACATGTTTGCCGCCC
>JBCDDO010000295.1:0-4390 GCA_039180245.1 Pseudomonadota bacterium
CTTTTTCAGCTGGCCTGGCCCGTCATGCTGTCGCGGGCGGGCATCTTCACGCTCAGCCTGGCCGACATTGTGATGGTCGGCCGCTTTGACACCGGCGCGCTTGCCGGGCTCGGCCTGGCGCTTGCGGTGTTCATTCCGGTCATGGTCACCGGCGTGGGTGCCATGATCGGCATCGTGGCACTTTCGTCCCAGAGCATTGGCGCGGGTCGGCCCGAGGAGGCAGCGGCCGTGTGGCGGCGCGGCATTGCCTGGGCCATCGGGATCGGGCTTTTCGCATCGGCGCTTGTGCTGCTTGCCCCGCCGTTCTTGCGGATGATCGGCCAACCGCCCGAGCTTGTTGAGAGCGCCGGTCCGATCACCCGGCTTCTGGCGCCCGGTGCCTTTTTTCAGATCCTCTTCATCGCCTGCACATTCTATCTTGAGGCGACGCGCCGGATGATCCCCGGCTTGATCTGCATGGGGCTGGCCAATCTGGTCAATATTGCCGGCAATTGGATGCTGATCGGCGGCACCCTGGGATTGCCGGCGATGGGTGCCGAGGGCGCCGCGCTGTCGGTGCTGATGGCCCGCGCCGCGATGGCCGTTGCGATCTTGATCTATGTCGCGCGTCTGCGCGAAATCCGTGCGCTTGCGCCAAGCGGGTTCTGGGGCCCAGGGGGGTGGCAGGCCGGCGGCAGGCTGCGCCTGATCGGCATGACCTCGGCGCTTGCCCTCTTCTTCGAAACCGGCGCCTTCACAACCGTCAATCTCTTTGCCGGCTACATCTCGGCCGACGCGCTGGCCGCCTATGCCATCGCCCATCAGGTTGAAGGCACGGTCTTTATGATCGCGCTCGGGCTCTCGGTCGCAGCGGCGGTTCGGGTTGGCCATGCCTACGGCGCAGGCAACATCGCCGAGGCCCGGTTCGCCGGATGGTCCGCACTCGCCGCGACCATGCTCTGCGTCTCGCTCATGTCGGGTTTGGTGATCTGGGGCGCGGGACGCCTCGGCGGGGTTTTCAGTCAAGACGCCGCGATGATCGCCCGCACAGCGCCGCTTTTCGTCATTCTCGCCATTTCGCTGATCTTCGATGGTGGCCAAGTCGTCATCGGCCAGGCCAATCGGGCCATGGGCGACAGTTGGGGCACAACCCTGTGCTTTCTGATCAGTTTTTGGGGCGTGATGGTGCCAGCAGCGTACCTTCTCGCCCTTCACACGCCCTTGCGCGAGGCTGGGCTCTTTTGGGGCACGGCGGCCGGCTGTTTGACGGCGCTGGTGCTGCTGACCTGGCGCTTCCAGGCGCTGCTTGCCCGCGCCGACCGCGCCAAGCGCGCATCGCCACATGGTTCGCATGCAACGCATCCTGCATAGGCTGGAATACGCCGCAGCCTGGCTGGCGATCAAGCCGCTGGTGCTCTTGCCAGAACGGAGGGCGCTGGCGATTTCCGGATGGGCGGGCCGCCTGATTGTGGCTGGGATTCCAGCGCTGCGCCGGCGCATCGAGCGCGGTTTAACCCATGCCATGCCGGACCTCACCAAAACCCAGCGTGGGGTGATCGCGCGTGCCGTCGGCACCCAGTTCGGGCGGGTGATCATGGAGTATCATTTGCTCGACCGGCTGGCCGCCGCACCACCGGCGCTGGAGGTGCACGGGCCGGGCCTGGCTGCGCTGAGCGAAGCCCGGGATGACGGGCGCGGCGTTGTCCTCGTCTCGGCGCATTTCGGCAATTGGGAGATGATACGCTTGGCGCTGCAAGAGCGCAGTATCTCGTGTGCGATGATCTATCGGGCGTTCAACAATGCCCGGTTCGACCGCTTCGTCCGCGGCCGGATGCGTGAGGTTGGCGAGCCCGTCTTGACCAAGGGACGCTCCGGCATGCGGGCCTTTGTGACCCATGTGGCGCGGGGCGGCACCGCGCTGATCCTGGTGGACCAAAAGCAAACCGGCGCGCCGACGCTGCCGTTTTTGGGCCACCCTGCGGAAACTGTGCTGGCCGCGGCCGAGCTCGCCACGCGCAGCAAAGCGGCGCTGATCCCGGTTCGCGCCCGGCGCCAGCCCGACGGGTTTGGCTTTGACATCCTCTTTGAGGACCCGATCCCGGCCGGACCTGCCATAGAGCGTATGAGCGCCATCAATGCCCGGATCAGCACCTGGATCGCCGCCGATCCCGGTCAGTGGTTCTGGCTGCACGATCGATGGCGATTGCGCGCGCGGCGCTGACGCGGCTAAGGCTCCAGCCGGGCGGCGGCCAGGATCGCGCCAACCGGCCCATCTTGCAGCAGCACCGCAACCCCGCGCCCCATCTCGGGTGTCGGAGCTTCGAAGGACTGCGCCGACGTGCCGTCCCAATAGCCCAGCTTCATCCAGTCCCGCACCACGTTGACATAAGTCATGTCAACCCCGGCATTCTCGCCCCGATCAATTTTGATCCGCTGCGGGCGATCATAGCTGATGAAATGGAGGATGCCGATCGAGGTGAAGGAGACCCCGGCCAGCGGCGCCACCTGCACCGTGATCCGGGCCTCGCCAGGTTCAATATCAATGCGCGCGACCGGCACGATGTTGCGCGCCGCCTCAATCGCCTCGCGCACCGATTTCACATCGCTGCCGATGCGCCGCCACTGCCCCTGGATCACCATTTGCGGCGTGTAGATCGACCGTGCCTGCATGGCCGCGGCATAGTTCTTTTGCCGGGCAGTGTTTTCGGGTCGTCCGAACCGGTCGCGCCAGCCCAGATAATCCCAGTAATCGACATGCAGCGACAGCGCGATCAGCCCCGGCTCCTCGGCCATCTTGGCCAAAAACCGATCTGCAGGCGGGCAGGCGCTGCATCCCTGGCTGGTAAAGAGCTCAACCACAACCACCGGTGTCGTTTCGGCGGAATTCTGTGCCAGGACCGTGCGCGGCCCTGCTCCGACGAGCAGCAAAATTGCAAAGACAAGACCGATGAGCAGCGATGACCGATACATGAAGAACCTCAGCGAGCACGGTGCCGGAGGTGGTAACCCTCCCCGACCCACGAAGCGAGTCAAGCTTTCGGGAGCGTTCAGTGTGCAGGAGGCGTCCTGTGCGAGCCTGCTGGGCGCCACGCAGGCGCGCATGATCATCTTGGCACCTGATCCCGAAAGGATCGTTGGCCGGCGTCCTTAGCCAGCACAGCAGGTCCCGGCACGAGACGGCCCAGCACGTCTTGCCATCGTGTTGAGCCCGCCGGAAAGGCAGGCCCGCGACAAGGGCAGATCAAGCCGCTTTGGCCAGGTTGCGCAGCACGTAATGCAACACGCCGCCATTCTCGACATATTCAATCTCGATGGCGGTATCGATGCGGCAGCGCAGGGTGATCTCCTTCACCGTGCCATCGGCATAGGTGATGGTGCAGGGCACATCCGAGAGCGGTTTGAGATCGCCCGCGAGCCCGGCAATCGAGATCGTCTCCTCACCAGTCAGGCCCAGCGATTTGCGGCTGTCGCCACCCATGAACTCAAACGGGATCACCCCCATGCCGACAAGATTGGAGCGGTGGATGCGCTCAAAGCTCTCGGCAATCACCGCTTTCACGCCCAAGAGCGCCGTGCCCTTGGCCGCCCAATCGCGCGACGAGCCGGCCCCATACTGCTCGCCCCCCACAACCACCAGCGGCACACCGTCGGCCCGCCAGGCCATGGCGGCCTCAAAGATCGAGGTCTGGTCGCCATCCGGGCCCTTGGTGTAGCCGCCCTCAACGCCGTCGAGCATCTCGTTCTTGATGCGGATATTGGCAAAAGTGCCGCGCATCATGATCTCGTGATTGCCGCGCCGTGAGCCGTAGGAGTTGAACTCGCGCGGGGCGACCTGGCGGTCAGTGAGGTAGCGCCCCGCAGGCGTGGTGTCCTTGAACGAACCCGCAGGCGAGATGTGATCGGTTGTGACCATATCGCCCAAGAGCGCCAGGATCCGCCCGCCCTCGATATCTTCGATCACGCCGGGCTCATGCCCCATCCCCTGAAAATAGGGCGGGTTTTGCACATAGGTCGAGGTGGCTGGCCAGTCATAGGTCTCGCTCTCGCCGGTCTCGACGCTGCGCCATTTCTCGTCGCCTTTGAAGACATCGGCATATTTGGAGATGAAGGCTTCGCGGGTTACGGTCCTTTCGACCAGCTCAGCGATTTCGGCACTGGTGGGCCAGACATCCTTCATGAAGACCGGGCTGCCGTCGGCGGCGGTGCCGATGGGCTCTTTGGTGAGGTCAATATTCATGTCTCCAGCCAGCGCATAGACCACCACCAAAGGCGGCGAGGCGAGGAAGTTCGCCCGCACATCCGGGCTGATCCGGCCTTCGAAGTTCCGATTGCCGGAGAGGACCGAGACCGCAACCAGGTCATTTTCGTTGATCGCCTGGCTGATTTCGGGCTGCAGCGGGCCCGAATTGCC
>JBCDDO010000296.1:0-4381 GCA_039180245.1 Pseudomonadota bacterium
GCGTTTTGCTTTTTTGGCCTTTGCCGCACTGCTTGCCGCCTGTGGCGCTCCGCGCCCGTCGGCCGATCCGCAGCGCTGGGCGAGCTGCGAGGCGGGTTTCGACGGCCCGGTCGTTCAAGGCGTGACCATCGATGGCAAGGAGGTGCAGCGCGTTGCCCTGGGGCCGCAGGTTTTGAAGGTCAATGCCATCGACAGCACGCCCGCCGACGGGCAGGTGAATTTTCAGCCTGTCCAGGCACCCCGGGTGGCGCTTGGCGACACATGCAACATCGCGGTGCTGCTGCGTCCCGGTCCCGATGGGATGATTCTGATCAACGCCGACCGAGTGCGCCCCGACCGCCAGGCGCTCCTCGCCGGCACTGGTGAGCCGGGCGTTCTGCGCCTTCCCGCCCAAACCTGGTGGATGATCGAGCTGACCCCGCGCGAGCGGATAGAGGCAGAGCGGTTCATCACCGCCGCCGCTGACCGGCCGGAGATCGACCATGAGGCCGACCTCCTGCTCAGCTTCTTTCCCGCAGCGCTGCTTTTCCCGCTGCGGGAATAGCCGGTTGGCCTAGCCCTCGGGCGCGGCTTCGATCTTGGCCTTCAAAGATGCCAGGCCGGTTTCATAATCCGCGCCGACCATGCCGTCCATCATCAGCCCCATCCAACGCGCAATCGGGTTCATGCCCAGATCGGTGGTGAACCCCCAGGTCACCGTTGTGACCTCGCCCGAAGGTGCCAGGTCGAACCAGGACACGGCACTGCCCATCGGCCCGAAATCAAGCGCGGTGTCGACCCGTTTGTCGGGATCAACCGCGGTGATCGTCATCGACCCTTCGCCAAGCTCGGCGCTTTGCCAGCGCATGATCTGGCCCGGACCCGCCTCGGGCCCCTCAAACTCTTGCACCATGTCGGGATCTTGCGCCGACCAGGGCGACCAGTCCGAAAACGCCTTCAGATCGTTGATCTGGCTGAACACCGCGTCAGGTGCTGCCGCAATCTCGGTTTGCCGCTCGACAGTGACCTCACGCGGCAAGAAGAACGCAATGGCAATAAGCGCCACGACAAGAACGACAAGGACACCGACAATGCGAAAGATGGTGCGCATGATGTTTCCCCCAATCCTGTGTGATTGGGGCGCAGTGTATCATGCCGTGGTGACAAATTCTCGTCTGACGGTTTCGACCACTTCCCAGATGCCGCGAAATCCGCGTCGCAGGGACAGGCTGTCACCGGGCCCCAGATAGAGGGCACCGCCGCCATCGGGCCGAAGGATCGCGCGACCCGACAGAATATGGGTGAATTCCTGTGAGCTTGCATCGACCCGCCAGGCGCCCGGGCGGGTCTCGTAAATGCCCAAGCGCCGATCCGTGCCGGTTTCAACCTCCCAGCACATGCTGTCAGGTTGGCCAGAGATCACGGTGTCCGGACATGCGCGCACATTGCGCGGCCGTACGCCCTCTAACTCACTGTCATTCAGCAGCATCTCGCCCTCCGCACCCTGGTCCAACAATATTCCCTGCCGGCCCCTGGACAAGAGCGTTTCGTTGCACTGCGACATTTTTTTGCCAATTTTCGTAAACCGATCGGCGGTTCTCCGCTTGGTGCTGTTTTCCGGCAGCGGGGCCGCTATGCTGCGCGGCCATCGACATCGCATCAGGAGGCTCAGCATGCGCTGCGCGCGGATCCACGAACTTGGCGCCGATCTGGTCTTGGAAGAGATCGCCCAGCCTGAGCCGGGGCCGGGCGAGGTGCTGGTGCGGGTCGCCGCCTGCGGGGTGAATTTTGCCGACACGCTGACGGTCAAGGGTCAGTATCAGGAAAAGCCGGCCTTGCCCTTCGCACCTGGCATGGAGATTGCCGGCGAGGTTGTGGCGCATGGCGCCGGCGTTTCCGCGCCGGCGATCGGTCAGGCGGTGGCCGGAATGGCCGGGCAGGGCGGGTTTGCCGAATACGCCGTTCTGCCGGCCAGCGCCTGTCTTCCAGTGCCGCCCTCGATGCCAATGCGCGATGCGGCGGCGTTTCTGATCGCTTACGGCACAAGCCATGTCGCGCTTGACCATCGCGCGCATTTGCGCCCGGGCGAGCGGCTTTTGGTGCTGGGTGCTGCGGGGGGTGTCGGGCTGACGGCTGTGGAGATCGGCAAGCTGATGGGCGCCGAGGTGATCGCCTGTGCCCGCGGGGCCGAAAAGCTTGCCATCGCCAAAAGCAAAGGCGCGGATCATCTGATCGACAGCGCCAGCGACGACATCCGCGACAGCGTGAAAGCTTTGGGCGGCGCCGATGTCGTCTATGATCCCGTGGGCGGCGACCAGTTCATGGCCGCGTTGCGCGCCTGCAATCCCGAAGCACGGCTGTTGCCGCTGGGCTTTGCATCAGGCCAGATCCCGCAAATTCCGGCAAATCTGCTCTTGGTGAAGAACCTCACCGTCATCGGTCTTTACTGGGGGGCCTATCTGCGCATCGACCCAAAAGTCTTGACCACCAGCTTTGCCACCCTGTTCGGCTGGTATGTCGAGGGCAAGCTCAAGCCCCATGTCAGCCATGAGCTGCCCTTGGACCGGGCCGGCGAGGCGCTGGAGCTTCTGACCAGCCGCAAGGCCACCGGCAAGGTCGTGGTCCTGCCCGGCGGCTGAGCCGCGGGACGCCGCGCGGTTTACTCCGCCGCCCGGGCCAGCCCATCGCCAAAGGCATGCCGGATCATCTCGCCAAGTGCGGCAATCAGCCGGCCGCGCGCCCCGCTTGGGCTGCTGGCATAAAGGTTGATGCGGAACTGCGGCAGATCGGGCAGCTGGCCGCCATGCCGCACCTGCTCAAGATGCAGCGGCACCATGGGCGCCAGCGAGACATTGATGGCCAGATCTGCAGCCACCGTCGCCTCGACCGTGCGCGTGTCGTCTGAGTTGACGGACATCTCCCAGGGAAGCCCGGCGCGGTTGAGCGCGGCGAGCGTCGGTGCCCGGAATATGCAGTGGTTCTCGAAGGCCAGGCGCATCGGCCGCGCACGCCAGGCCGTGCCCTGCGGCACGCCGACCCAGACCAGCGGGTAGATGTTGAGCGTTTCCCCGCCCACATCGACGCCGTCCTCCGTGGTCAGGATCAGATCCGGCTCGCCGGAGGCAAAGCGGCGCTTGAGGTTGCGTGTGTAGGAGCTGACCAGATGCACCCGCACCTGCGGATAGGCGATGTGGAACCGCTGCAGCACCTGCGGGATGTAGGGATAGACGATGTCATGCGGCACCCCGAGGACAATCTCGCCCTTCATCGTGTCATCGGTCAGCCGGGCAACGGTCTCATCATTGATCGCAAGCATGCGGCGCGCACCCGAGGCGAGCTGTTCCCCGGCCGATGTCAGGCTGACGCCGCGCCCCGCTCGTTCCAAAAGCTGAACCGCAAGAAGCTCCTCCAACCGTTTGATCTGCATCGAAACGGCCGATTGGGTGAGGTTGAGCCGGGCCGCAGCACGGGTGACGCCGCCGGTTTCGGCCACCGCCACGAATGAGCGCAGAGCGGTCAGATCGAGATTTCGGATCATATATCACATTCCCTGATGACACCCTTCACAAACATTCGTTTCACTAATCGGGTGCGACACTCCACATACATCAACGTCGGTGATTGGCAAGGCCCTGTCAATCAGCAAACGAAATGGAGAGCATCATGGCACAGATCAAACTTCAGCCTTTGGCGCAGCCTTCGGGCATTGGTGCTGGCGGTGTGTTTGCAGGCGCGTTCAGCGTCGTACGCCTGGTCTTGCGCTGGGCCGACCGTGCAACGCAGCGCAGCCGGCTTGTCGAACTGGACGAGCGGATGCTGAAGGACATTGGCATCAGTCGCGAAGACGCCAAGCTCGAGGCCCGTCGCCCGTTCTGGCAGTGACGATCGGCCGTCCTGCAGCGTCAAACGCTGTGGGAAGGAGGACCCGGCGGGCGGGCGCGGGAGATCACCCGCCCCGCTCTGGCCACACATCCGGTCGCTCCATGTCGTCCAGAGTGTAGCGCGCAAGCTCGGTATAGACCGGACCGCCCGATCCCAGATCCGAGCGGAAGAGCGAAAACTCGGACACAGGCCGCGGCCCCCAGTGCAGCCCGGCCCGCGCCGCCAGCCAGGCCGACATCCGCGCACCCCGTCCCGCGCCGTTGGAAAACCGCGCGATCGTCACATGGGGGATGAAGCGCTCACGGCGCTGCGGGATCCCGGCATCATGCGCAACCCGCAGCACCTTCTCGCGAAGCCGCGTCAGCGCCGGGTCGCTGCTCAGGGCGGCATAAAGCGCCCGGGGCCGGCCCTCGCCGAACATGCCCAGCCCGTCGAGACAAAGCTCCGGCGGCGTGCCGCGGATGGTCGCCAGCCCGGCATCGAGATCTGCCGCCACATGCCGGTTGCACTCGTCCAGGAA
>JBCDDO010000297.1:0-4378 GCA_039180245.1 Pseudomonadota bacterium
AGATCACATGCTGCGACAGGATCGAGAACAGGCCGATGAACGGGTTGCCCAGGTACATGCGTGCCGCATGCAGACATCGGCCAGCCAGAAAGACCGCCGCAAACCCCCACAGCAGCTGTGGGCCGGCCCCTGCCTGCTCCATCAGCGCCATGGCAATCACCACCATGGGGGCGAATTCAACGAGGTTGGCATGGGCCCGGATGCGGGCCCGCAGGTCGGCATCACCGGCATCGCCGAATTCTATGCCGCCAAGCCGGGCACGGCGCGCTGTGACCAGCGCACTCAGCACCACCAGCAGGATCAGCAGCCCCGCCACGAGGCAAGAGGTGACGGGCAGACCCCCCATCTCAGGCGGCCCAGCTGGGGCGGCGGCGCATGGCATCCGCCCATCGGCGCGCATTGGGGCAGGTGTCGGGCACCTCCAGCGCGGTGGCTTCCGCCAGCATCAGCACGGTCATGCCCTCCACATCGGCAAAGCTGAACTGCTCCCCCGCGATAAAGGGGCGCGCATCCGACAGCACCTCATCGAGCCACGCCCACTTCTGCGGAATGAGCCGTTCCTGTGTCTCGGCAAAGGCGGGCACCTGCTCCACCACATCGGCAAAAAGCGGCATCCGGTGACGCACCATCGACCCGTAGGCCATGAAGAGATGACCATGGATCCGGTCGCTCCACATGGCGATGCGGCCCTGTTCCTCGGCAGTGATCCCCATCAGGGGGATGTCCGGAAAGGCCAGGTCCAGGTAACGGCAGATCGCCCGGCTCTCCGTGATGACCTGCCCGTCGTCCAGCTGCAGCGCGGGCACCTCGCCGAGGGAATTGATCCTGCGATAGGCCGCCGTCCGCGTGTCCGTGCCAAGCGTCAGCTCCACGCGCGGGATCTCGATCTGCTTTTCCGCCAGGAAAATCCTCACCCGCTTGGTGTTGCCCGACATGGCGTGATAAAGCCGCATGTCACGAATGCCATTTCAGCGGCGGTGGCAGGGCCCCGTGCCACAAGGCGTCTTCGAGGTGGTCCAGCGTCGCTTCCCACCCGGCGGCGTGCCGCGCGGCAATCTCCTCGGACGGGATCTGCGAATGGGTCAGCACCAGCTCGGTCGCCTGACCCCGCGCATGCAACGCCACCGACACCAGCGTGGGGATACCCGCATGCGGGTCCGGCGCTTCCCAGACCCAGGTGAAGGCCAGCCGCGCCGGTTCCTCGATACAGGTAAAGGCCCCCCCAAGCGTCGGATGACTGCCGTCCGGCATCGCGTAGCGAAACCGGTACGTGCCCCCTTCGGCGAACTCGAAGGCCAGAACGGTCACCGCGATATCGGCACTGGGCGAAAACCACTGCTCCAGCGCCTCCGCCCGGCTGAAGGCGGCAAAGACACGTGGCCGGGTGGCCCGGATCAGGCGGCGCACCGTGGTGGCATGCAACAGATCGCTCATGTCTCGTCCTCCGGTGCGTCCTGCGCGAGGACAAAGGCGTCCAGCCGCGCCAGCGTCGCCTCCCAGAACACCCGGTGCCGCTCGATCCAGTCGGTCGCCTCCTTCATCGGTTCGGTCTCGAGACGGAACCGATGGGTGCGGCCATCGATCTCGCGGGCCACCAGACCGGCTTTCTCCAGCACCTTGAGATGCTTGGAGATCGTGGGCTGGGCGGCGTCGAAGGGCTTGCGGATTTCAGTGGCCGAGCAGGCGCCCCGGGCGGCCAGCATCGCAACGATCTGCCGTCGCGTGCCATCGCCAAGCGCGTGAAAAGTTCGGTCCAGCGGGTCATGATATTGAATAGCCATATGGCTATATTTCACAAGCGACGCCCCCTGTCAACGCGCCACGGGCAAAAAGACGCGATGCCCTGCCCGACCCGCTTCCTGCGCATTGCACCACCCCGCATGGCTAGCCGCAGGAAACGGATCGCGCGCGGCCCAGCGCATCCGGTAGCTGCTACCCCATTCAGCCAAACAGGAGCGCATGAAGACATGGAACTTGACGGAAAAACGATCATCATCACCGGGGCCAGCAGCGGCATCGGTGCGGCGGCGGCCCTGCTCTTTGCCGCGGAGGGCGCGAACGTCGTCCTCGGGGCCCGGCGCAAGGCCGAGCTGGATCAGCTTGTCGGCCAGATCGAGCAAAGCAATGGCAAGGCCCTGTGCCTGCCCGGCGATGTGACGGACGAAGCCTATGCCCAGGCGCTCGTGGATATCGCGACGGACCGTTTCGGCGGGATCGACGGCGCCTTCAACAACGCCGGTATAGTGGGCGAGATGGGGCCGGTCGCGGAGATGGAGACGGCGAACTGGAACGCCGTCCTCGCCGCCAATCTGACCAGCGCCTTCTTCGCCGCCAGGGCGCAGATCCCCGCGCTGGCGAAACGGGGCAGCGGCGCCATCGTCTTCACCAGCTCCTTTGTCGGCTACAGCAATGCCGGGACGCCCGGCATGGCGGCCTATGCCGCGTCCAAGGCGGGCATGATCGGGCTGGTCCAGTCGCTGGCGGCCGACCATGCCAGCGAAGGTGTGCGGATCAATGCGCTGTTGCCCGGCGGCACCCGGACGCCCATGGCCGGGGAGGATGCGGACACGCTTGAGTTCATCGCGGGGCTGCACCCGATCAACCGGCTTGCTCACCCCAGGGAGATCGCGCAGGCGGCGCTCTACCTGCTGTCGGACCGCGCCAGCTTTGTCACCGGCGCGCCGATGATCGTCGACGGCGGCATTTCCGTGCGCCTGACCTGATCGCCTGCAATCGGCCGCCGCGCATCCGGCGGCGGTCGACCGTGTGCGGAGGATCCAAAAAACGCTAAAGGGTCGTTTTCCACCCTCCCACGGGGCGGGAATCGGTCTAGCAGGGCATATGACATCCCCGCGCTACACCCTGCACTATGCCCCCGACAACGCCTCGCTGGTCATCCGCCTCGCGCTCGAAGAGCTTGGCGTCGCCTACCACACCCATCTGGTCGATCGCACGGCCCAGGCGCAGAAGTCACCGGCCCATCTCGCCCTGCATCCCGGCGGGCTGATCCCGGCGCTGGAAACCCCGCAAGGCCCGATCTTCGAGACGGCGGCCATCCTGCTGTGGCTCGCCGACCGGCACGGCAGCCTGGCACCGGCGCCCGCGTCATCGGCACGGGGTGAGGTGCTGAAATGGCTGTTTTACCTCTCCAACACGCTGCATCCGGTGCTGCGCATGCTGTTCTACCCGGCGGTCTACATCGGCGCGGACACGGCCGATCAGGAGCGGCTGCGGGATCGGGCGCGCGCGAACATCCTGCGCCATCTGTCGGTGCTGGACAGCCATTGGCACCGGCGCGACACGCCCTCGATACTCGAGCTGTACCTCGCGCCGATGCTGCGCTGGGTGCAGATTTATCCGCAAGACGCGAAATCGGGCTGGTTTGACCTTGCAACCTTTCCTGCCCTACACCAGATGGCAAGAGAGCTGGAACCACGCCCCAGCGTGCGGGCCGCACAAGCCGCCGAAGGGCTTGGACCCACGCCATTCACCGCGCCGCAGGCGCCGCGCCCGCCGGAAGGAAGTGCCCTTTAGATGTTCTTATCGGTCTTTGACATGTTCAAGGTCGGCATCGGTCCGTCATCCTCGCACACGATGGGGCCGATGGTTGCGGCAGCGCGCTTTCTCGACCTGATGCGCGCCTCGCCTTTCGCCTTCCACGGGCTGCGGGCCTCGCTGCACGGCTCGCTGGCCTTCACCGGCGTCGGCCACGCGACGGACCGCGCGACGATCCTGGGGCTCGCAGGCTTTGTGCCCGATACCTATGACCGCGAAAAGGCCGATGCCGCCCTCGCCGAGATCAAGGCACAGGGCAGGATCAGCCCCGAGGGTCTGGGCGAGCTTGCCTTTGATCCGGCCAAGGATCTGCTTTTCGATTTCGACACCATTCTGGAAGGCCACGCCAACGGCATGATCCTGATGGCGACCGACGCGCAGGGCGACGTGACCCTGCGCGAGACCTATTACTCCATCGGCGGCGGCTTCGTGATGACAGAGGCCGAACTGGCCGCGGGCAAGGACAGTCAGGAGGGTGCGCCCGTGCCCTTCCCTTTCAAAAGCGCTGCTCAGATGCTGGAGATGTCCACAGCCTCGGGCCGCTCGATTGCCGAAATGAAACGCGCCAATGAAATCGCGCGCGGCAGTGTGGATAACCTCAGATCCGGCACCCGGCGGCTCTGGCAGGTGATGAACGACTGTATCGAACGGGGTCTCACGACCGAAGGTATCCTGCCGGGCGGGCTGTCGGTCAAACGCCGCGCCAAGGGCATCCACGACAAGCTGCTGGAAGAGCGCGGCATGAACCTGACCGCGCCCCATACCATCAACGACTGGATGAGCGTCTACGCCATGGCGGTGAACGAAGAGAATGCCGCTGGCG
>JBCDDO010000298.1:0-4366 GCA_039180245.1 Pseudomonadota bacterium
AAGACATGTCCCCGGTCCGGATCGGCGCAGAGCTGGATCTCGTCGACCGCAACGAAATCGGCACCGATCTCCAAGGGCATCGCCTCGACCGTGCAGACCCAATACTGGGTGCGTGGCGGCACGATCCGTTCTTCGCCGGTGACCAGAGCCACCACCGAGGGGCCGCGCAGCGCCACGATCCGATCATAGACCTCGCGCGCCAAAAGCCGAAGCGGCAGCCCGATCACCCCGGTTCGATGCGCCAGCATCCGCTCGATCGCATAATGCGTCTTGCCGGTGTTGGTCGGGCCCAGCACCGACGTGACAGTGCCGTCCCTGGGATGCGCAGTGTCGAACATGGCGGCTACGGGCACCGTCGGCTGGCAAGGTGGATGTGGCGGGTGTCGAAGAGCGGCGACCTGGCGCGGCGCGGGTCAGAGCTGCTGACCGTCAACCTCCGGTGCAAGCCGGTCCACTGCCTGGTTGATCTGAGCGCGATGCGGGTTGAGGCGCTGGGCTTCCCGGAACGCGGCAAGTGCCGCCGCAGGCTGGCCTGTTTGATCCAGGATCAGCCCCAATCCGGCCAATGCGCCGAAATGCTCGGGGTTCAGGGCCAGCACCCGTTCGATGTCGGACATGGCCAGGCCGAACTCCTCCATCATAAAGAACGCCGTTGCCCGGGCGTTCCAGCCCTCGGCAAACTCGGGCGCATGGTCGGTCAATGCCGTAAGATGGCCAATGGCAATGCCAAGCTCCTGCGCGCCCAGTGCTGCGCGCCCGCGCTCCAACAACAGATCGGCCGTGGCCGAGCCCGACCGGCTCCACAATTCCACAATCCGCTCTTCCATCGCTTGCGGATTCGGTGCCGTGGGGTCGCGCAATGCCTCGAGCAGCACGGCAAGCTCTTCCTCGGCGCTCGGGCGCTGGGTCGGGCCGGTTTCGGCCGGGGCCTCGGCGGCCTCCTCCTCGGGCGACATCGGATCGATGCCTGGATCGATGGTCTGGGCAAGCGCGGCGGGCGCGCCCATGCCCCAGAACAGCGCGGCCAAGGCCCCAAACAGCGCTGACGCAACGGCAGCGCGACTCGCGATCTTTGCATGCTCGGTCATGACGGGTAGATTAGCACCGATTGCGGCGAAATCGAGAGGCTCTCGGCGCTTGTGTCATCGATGCAGGCCAGGTGGGGTCGGGAAAGGACGTATCTGATGAGCGATGTTATTGATCAGGCTGTTGAGGCGCTGAAGGAAAAGCTCGGCGACGAAACAGTCGAGGCATCAGCAAAGTTTCACATTGAGGATGAGGGATCGATCGTCATCGATGGCGATGGCGTGCGCGCGGCCGATGACGAGACCGAGGTCACGCTGACCGCGGATGTCGACACATTTCGGGGCATTCTCGACGGCGAGGTGAACGCGACGACGGCCTATATGACCGGGCGGCTGAAAGTGGCCGGCGATATGGGCGCGGCGATGAAACTGGCCAGCCTGCTGGCCTGACCGGCGCGCTTCAGGCGGCGGCACGGACAGCGCCGATGGCCCAGCCAGCGCCGTTTTATGCAAAGATCGCCGGCGCGCCCGAGGGCACGGCGGCCTGGTATGTGACCGCGGGCGAGGTTCGCCTGCGCGTGGCCCTGTCGCCGCGCGGGCCGCGCGGTCTGGCGCTGATTCTGCCGGGGCGCACGGAATATGTCGAAAAATACGGCCAGGTGATGAGCCTGCTGGCCGGCGCCGGCTTTGGCAGCGCGGTGATCGACTGGCGCGGTCAGGGGCTGGCAACGCGGCCGCGCGACCCGATGCTTGGCCATGTCGGGCGCTTTGCGGAGTATCAGGACGATCTCGCCGCGGTGCTGGCGCTGCCGCAGATCTCGGCACATCCCGGCCCGCGGGTTCTGATCGCCCATTCCATGGGTGGCGCGATCGGGATGCGCGCGCTTCAGCGTGGTCTTGGCGTCCAGGCGGCGGTGTTCACCTCGCCGATGTGGGGCATCGCGCTCGACCCCTGGATGCAGCCGCTGGCCCGCCTGCTGGCCCGCCTCGGCACAGCGTTGGGGCTGGGGCTTCGCCGTGCGCCGGGCGGCAAGCCCGAGCCCTATGTGCTTGAGGCCGATTTCGACGACAATGATCTGACCTCGGACAGGCCGCAATATGAGCGGATGATCGCGCATCTGGTGGCCCATCCCGAGCTTGGTCTGGCCGGACCCAGCTTTGCCTGGGCCGATGCGGCCTTTCGAGAGATCGATGCGCTGGCGCGCCTGCCAGGACCGGCGCTGCCGGTTTTGGGCTTTCTGGGCACGGCAGAGCGGGTGGTCTCGGCCGACGCGATCAGGTCGAGATTTGCACAGATGCCGCAGGCACGGCTTGAGGAGCTGACCGGCGCGCGTCACGAACCCTGGATGGAAACGCCCGAGATTCGCGGGCAGGTCTGGGAGATGACCGAGGCATTCTTCACAGCGCAAGGCATCTGAGCGGAGCATCCGATCGGTCGACCATCTGGCGACGTGATGCGGCCCGCCCATGCTGCCCCAGGGGAGCTTTGAAAGGCAGGCGCGCGAGCCGGTCTCGCGCCGGCACCGATGACCAGCGACAGGACTTGCCGCGCGACGGCCGGCAACGCATGCTCGCCCGATGAACGACAGTTTGGAATTTCCCTGCATGCCAGAGCGGCCATTGCCGCCGCGCACCGATGTGCTGATCATCGGCGGCGGGGTTGTCGGGGTTTGCGCGGCCCTCACCCTGGCCGAGGCCGGTCACCGGGTGGTGCTGTGTGAGAAAGGTCGGATCGCGGGCGAGCAATCCTCGCGCAATTGGGGCTGGATCCGCGCCCAGGGGCGCGATCTGCGCGAGATGCCTTTGATGCTGGAGGCGCAGGCATTGTGGCGCCAGCTTGCCCCGCAGCTCGACACCGATATCGGCCTGCGCCAGGGCGGGTCGACCTATCTGGCCTTGACCGAGGCCGAACTGACCGATCATGCGGCCTGGGTCGAGGCCGCCCGCCCCTACCAGCTTGCCACGCGGGTGCTGACCGCGCGCGAGGCCGATGCGATCACCGGGCAGGATGCGGGCCGCTTCAAGGGCGGCATCCACACGCCCAGCGACATGCATGCCGAACCGCGCCTTGCCGTGCCGGCGCTGGCCCGGCTGGCCGCTGCGGCCGGTGCACAGATCTTTGAGCATTGCGCGGTGCGCAAGCTGGTGATCACGGCCGGAAAGGTCACCGGCGCGGTCACCGAACATGGACCGGTTGCGGCCGATGCGGTGATCCTGGCCGGCGGCGCCTGGTGCCGCAGCTTTCTTGAAAACCATGGCAAAAGCCTCGCCCAGCTTGCCACGCGCAGTCATTGCATGCGCACCGCGCCGGCCCCGGCCATCGCCGCCGGCGCACTCGGCGCCAAACCCGCCTCGATCCGGCCGCGCGACGATGGTGGCTATTCGATCGGCAAGGTCGGCGTGGCGCGGTTCGATCTGATCCCGGCCGCCTTTGTGCATTTTTTTCGCTTCCTGCCGATCCTACGCGCGCGCTGGAAAATCGTGAAGCTTCGCATGGGTCCTGAGTTTTTCGGCGCAATGGGCCGCCACCGCTGGGCGGCCGACCAGTTCAGCCCGATGGAGGCCGCGCGCGTGCTCGACCCCGCCCCCGATGCGGGGATCATTCGGGACATCATGGCGGGGGCACGGCGCATCTACCCGCAGCTTGCAGGGGTGCAAGTCGCCGAAAGCTGGGGCGGTTTGATCGATGTCACGCCCGATGAGATCCCGGTTCTGGGCCCGGTCGCCGGTCTGCCCGGGCTGACCCTGGCCAGCGGGCTTTCCGGCCACGGATTTGGCATCGGCCCCGGCGCAGGCAAGCTTGCCGCCCAGCTTGCGACGGGGGCTGCACCCCTGGTCGATCCCTCGGCCTTTGCACCGGCACGGCTGGGGTCCTGACGCGATGCTGCCAGCGACGGGTCGGGTTGCAATGATCTCCGGGGCGACCCGCGGCATCGGCCGCGCCATCGCAGAGCGCCTGGGCCAAGCGGGCTATCGGCTGTCGCTTGGCGCGCGCGACCCCGCAGCGCTGCTGGCCGCGTTCGGGCCCGAAGGGCCGGACCGGATCCACGCCGCCTATGAGGCCGAAAGCCGGGCCGGCCAAGAGGATTGGATTGCCCGAACCCTGGCGGTCTGGGGACGCATCGATGCGCTCATCAACAATGCCGGCATCTCGAACCGCTTTTCTATCGAGGCGGGCGCGGAGGCAGATCTTGACCGCGTCTGGGCGGTCAATGTCAAAGCACCGCTCTTTCTCACCCGGGCCTGCCTGCCGCATCTGCGCGCCGCGGGAGCCGGGCGCGTCGTCAACACCTCCTCGCTCTCCGGCAAACGGGTGCGCACCGAGAACGTCGCCTACAATA
>JBCDDO010000299.1:0-4350 GCA_039180245.1 Pseudomonadota bacterium
GGCGAGAATGTAACCGCCAATGCCCAGCATATCGGCGACATTCCGGACCGGTTGACCGGGGCGCCGGCGGTGCTGGAGGTGCGCGGCGAGGTCTATATGCGCCATGGCGATTTTGCAGCGCTCAACACCCGTCAGGCTGAGGCCGGCCAGAAGACCTTTGCCAACCCGCGCAATGCCGCGGCCGGCTCGCTGCGCCAGCTCGACGCCTCGATCACCGCAAGCCGACCGCTGCGGTTTTTCGCCTATGCCTGGGGGGTGCTGTCCGAACCGCTGGCCGAGACCCAAATGGGGGCGCTTGCCCGTCTGGCCGAGCTTGGCTTTTCCACCAATCCACGCACCGCGCATTGCCCTGATACAGATGCGCTGCTCGCATTCTATGGGGCGCTGTCGGCCGACCGGGCCGAACTTGACTATGACATTGACGGGATCGTCTACAAGCTCGACCGGCTCGACTATCAGGCCCGGCTGGGCGCCCGGTCCAGCACCCCGCGCTGGGCGATTGCCCATAAGTTTCCTGCCGAGGAGGCGCAGACCGTGCTGGAGGCCATCGAGATCCAGGTCGGGCGCACCGGGGCGCTCTCGCCCGTCGCCCGGCTGCGCCCGGTCACGGTGGGGGGCGTCGTGGTCTCAAACGCCACCTTGCACAATGAAGACTACATTGCCGGGCGCGACAGCAATGGCGCACCGATCCGCGGCGGCACCGACATCCGCGCCGGCGACTGGGTGACGGTTTATCGCGCAGGCGATGTGATCCCCAAGGTCAAGGCGGTGGATCTGGCCCGCCGGCCGCTTAACGCCGTGCCCTTTGTGTTTCCTCAGCAGTGCCCGGAATGCGGCAGCCCGGCCACCCGCGCGCCGGGCGAGGCGGTTCGTCGCTGCACCGGCACGTTCATCTGCCCGGCCCAGGCGGTGGAGCGATTGCGCCATTTCGTCTCGCGCGCGGCCTTCGACATTGAGGGGCTGGGCGCCAAACAGATCGAGGCCTTCCATGGTCTTGGCTGGATCGCCGAGCCGGCCGATATCTTCACCCTGGCCGCCCGGCATGGCGACGCGGCCGAGGCACCGTTGGCCAAACTGGAAGGCTGGGGCGAAAAATCGGCTGCCAACCTCTTTGCGGCGATCGAAACGCGGCGGGTGATCGCGCTCAATCGCCTGATCTTCGGGCTCGGCATCCGGCATGTGGGCGAAAGCTCCGCGACGCTTTTGGCGCGGCATTACGGCAGTTGGGATCAGTTCCGCGCGGCGATGGAGGCGGCCGCAGAACCGGGCGAGGCGCTCGATGCGCTCCTCTCGATCGACGGGGTGGGACAGGTCATGGCAAATGCCCTGGCCGAAACCTTCCAATCCCCGCAGGCGCGCACGGCGATGGAGCGGCTGGTCGCGCATCTGACCGTTGAGGAAATGGCCCAGCGTCAGGAGGGGTCTGGCGCGGTTTCGGGCAAGATCATTGTGTTCACCGGCACGCTGGAAAAGCTCACCCGTGCCGAAGCCAAGGCCCGGGCCGAGAGCCTGGGTGCAAAGGTCTCGGGCTCGGTCAGCAAGAAGACCGATCTGGTCGTGGCCGGTCCGGGCGCTGGGTCGAAACTCGCGCAGGCCGAAAAGCTGGGCGTCGATGTCATCTCCGAAGATGACTGGCTTGCCCTGATCGACGGATGAGCGGGCGCGCGGGCCGACCCGAGGCGCTTTATGCGCTCTTTTCACCGTTGGAAACGCTTGAAACTGTCGGCCCCAAAACTGCAAAGGCGTTGGAGAGACTGGGCCATGCACTGCCCCGCGATCTGATCTTGACGCCGCCGCACGGCTTCACCGACCGCCGGTTGCGCAACACGATCCGGGGCGTGGCGCTGCCGGCCACGCTGACCGTTGAGGTGGAGGTCGGCGCGCATCAGCCGCCGCGGGTCAAGGGGCGGCCCCATCGCGTGCAGGTGCGCGATGCGGTCGAAGAGTTCCAGCTTGTCTTTTTCCATGCCCGCGAGGATTGGCTGAAGCGCCAGCTTCCGCCCGGTGCGCGGCGGATCGTCTCGGGCAAAGTCGAGCATTTCGACCATTATGCGCAGATGGTGCATCCCGACCATATTCTCAGCCCCGATGATGCAGCCGAGCTGCCGGCATACGAGCCGGTCTATGGTCTTGGCGCAGGGGTCACCCAGCGCGGCATGCAAAAGGCGGTTGCGGCGGCGCTGGATGGGACGCCGGCGCTGCCCGAATGGATCGATCGGTCGCTGGTTGCGCGCGAAGGATGGGCCGATTGGCGCACAGCGCTCACGGCCATGCATGATCCGGCCGATGGCGGGATTGAGATCGCCGCCAAGGCCCGCGCGCGGCTGGGCTATGACGAGCTTTTGTCGCATCAGGTGGCGTTGGCGCTGGCCCGGGCCCATATGCGCCGCGGCAAGGGACGTGCGAGCAAGGGCGATGGGCGGCTTGGCGATGCTGTGCTGGCGGCCTTGCCGTACCAGCCCACGGGCGCGCAGATCCGCGCGCTGTCCGAAATCGCCGGCGACATGGCCTCGACCCACCGCATGAACCGGCTTTTGCAGGGCGATGTGGGCGCTGGCAAAACGCTGGTGGCCTTGATGGCCATGCTGGTTGCGGTTGAGGCGGGCGGCCAGGCCGCGCTGATGGCGCCGACCGAGCTGCTTGCCCGCCAGCACATGTCAGCACTTGGGCCCCTGGCCACGGCTGCCGGGGTGGAGCTGGAGATCCTCACCGGGCGCGACAAGGGCGGCGAGCGGGCCGACAAGCTTGCCCGCATCGCCAGCGGCGCGGCGCGTGTCGTGATCGGCACCCACGCGCTCTTTCAGCGCGATGTCGGTTTTGCCGATCTGCGCCTGGCGGTGATCGACGAGCAGCATCGGTTCGGCGTGCGCCAGCGGCTCGAACTGGGCACGAAAGGCGCCGGGGCCGACATTCTGGTGATGACCGCCACCCCCATTCCCCGCAGCCTGGCCCTGGCAAGCCATGGCGATATGGACCTGTCGGTTTTGGATGAGAAACCGCCCGGGCGGCAGCCCATCGAGACCGTGCTGATCCCGGAGGATCGGCTTTCGCAGATCGTTGAGCGGTTGCGCGCAGCACTCGCTGCCGGTCGACAGGCCTATTGGGTCTGCCCGCTGGTCGAGGAATCCGAGACCGTCGACATGACGGCAGCCGAGGAGCGGGCTGCCGCCCTGCGCGATGCTTTGGGGGCCGATCTGGTGGGGCTGGTGCATGGCCAGATGCCCCATGCAGCGCGCGACGCCGCGATGAGGGATTTTGCGGCGGGGCACACCCGGCTGCTGGTCGCCACAACGGTGATCGAGGTGGGGGTCGATGTCCCATCCGCCACAATCATGGTGATCGAAAGCGCCGAGCGCTTCGGTCTGGCCCAGCTTCACCAGCTGCGCGGGCGGGTGGGGCGGGGCAGCGAGGCCTCGACCTGCCTTTTGGTCTACACCCCGCCTCTGGGCGAAGCTGCGCGCGCCCGCCTGCAGGTCTTGCGCGAGACCGAGGATGGGTTCCGCATTGCCGAGGAGGATCTGCGGTTGCGCGGGGCCGGCGATCTGATCGGACATGCGCAATCGGGTCTGCCGCGGTTCCGCATCGCGGATTTGGAGCGTGACGTGGCCTTAATGCGCATTGCCCAGGATGATGCCCGGCTGGTGATGGCGCAGGATCCGGGGCTCAAGAGCCCGCGCGGCGAGGCATTGCGTCTGTTGCTGTGGTTGATGGGCCGCGATGCATCGGTGCGCCTTCTCTCGGTCGGCTGACGGCCGGGCCGAAAGCGGCAAAGGCCCCGCGACACGGCCCGTGAGTGTGTCTGGGGTTCATTTGTATCCCGCTGTCGGATGGGGTGCGAGCATCGTTTGGTTAGGTGCCGTCCTGATGATCCCTTAATGTTCCTATAAAGTTCTTGACCTGGTCCTGGGAATCACAGAACATTACAGGAACAAATGACAGGAGAGATCGATGCAGGCCCACCCGCACAAAACGTGTCGCGCGCGCCATTTTGCTGGAGCGTGGAATGCTCGCACCGGCGATGAGGATGAGATCACGTTGATCCGCGGCCAGGGCCGCAGCGATCTTCACGCGTTGTTGTGGCGCAACCGGCAGCTGGGCGGGTTTGCCGACACCATGGCCGCCGCGGCGTTGAGTGTGCTCATCGTTTGTCTTTTCGGCATAACCTGACGCAGAGCGCGCGGTTCCGGCCCAGCCCAGCCATATGCCAGCCCGTCTTACCGTGCACCGGGTCGGCGCACAGGCCCCATAGCCTGCAGCCGAATGCGTGACCCGATGCAGGCGATGCCGCTCGTTTACCGATCTGCAGATGACGCTGTGTCCCATTGGCGGACCCGATTTTGCGCCACCGCC